>CAZNVN010000008.1:4279-17714 GCA_964576635.1 uncultured Rhodospirillaceae bacterium | reverse complement strand
AAGCACTCACCTTATGTTATATAACAATCAATAGATAATGTGAAGTTTCTCTAATCCTGTAATTTTAAAGGTTCTCCAAAGATGTAACCTCTAACTCCTTCCAAGGTATGAATTTGATACCAACCCTTGTCTTGTTCATCAACTATAGCAAATAAAATTTCACCTTCAGAAATTTTAAGTAGTATTTCTGAGGTAGCATCATCATTAATTCTAATAAACGTGTTTCTTGTAACTAGATATTGTTTATATGGACTTTGTTCATCTGTTATTTGATCTACAGTATCACCTGAAGCACTATAAACGGAGTCATCCGCTAACTGCGCATTTTGACATCCTGTTAGCATCAAGAAAGTAGAAAAAATAATTACAAGTAATTTTTTATCTATCATGTCCATTATATTATTTCCCTAAAGTTAGATATGTAAGAGAATATACCAACATTCACATAAATTTTGATATGTCTTAATCAGTTAAACTTATCATCGCTTTCTTCTTTTTTCTTTTTAATATCTGACCCAAATTTCTGAATTATAAAATTATTTTGATCTGCATCAATTTTAGTTATTGCACTTAATTCCATATCATCCATCACAATAAAAAGCCATTCAAGTATTTTTTCTTGTGGAGCTTTCGTTATATAACCAAAATTAATTATTGGTTCAGAACCTTGAAGTTTACCGGCACGTACAAAATTAGGAAATTCATTTTCCATGACTCCCTTAACCTTTAATGCCTGTCTTAGAGTAAAGTTTTCTAATCTGATTGAGAAAGTATTTGTAAGACCAGTATTTGTTGAATCTACGTCATCTGATTTTGTCAATAAAGCTAATTTTTTTCTAGCTTCATCCGCAACTATTGCTGCAATATCACCAGCTTTTTTTCTAGTTATACCGCTTATGCAAGCTTTACTATCGCAATCTCCTGGTACAGGAAATTTTTTTATTTTAGGTCCAAAATCTCCTAGGTATCTTTTCGCATCCACATCATGTACTTCACCTGAAATTTCAATAGTAAGAAGTTTAGCATAATCGAGTTCTTTAACTTGCGGATAAACTTTGTATATAACTACAGCCCTCATATCAAATTCTGGCTTTCCACTCAGTTTTGCTGAGTTAGCAAGGCTCAGAAGCGTGGATGTACCCATTCTTTTAGAAAAATTAAAACCTAGATCTGAGTCAGCTGCAAGTTGTTCCATAGGTATAACATAATAATGATATCTATTAAACTGTTCTTTTATCTTGGTGCTAATGGCTTTAGAAACTGATGAACCAGCAGCTAATGATATATCATCACTATCATCCGGCAATACCATAATCGTGATATCATCTCCATCTTGTCCGTAAGCATGCATTTGAAAACATAAAAAAATAAGTGATATAAAGGCCAAAACTTTATATTTCATTACGCTATCCTTTCATTAAAAAACGTCGTTATTTAATCCAACAGACTATCTGTATCCAATTCTTCTTCACTACCAGCAATTTCTATACCTAGTATTTTAGCAGAGAGTTGCTCTGCTGCACAATATATAGTTTCTTTTGTTACTTTTTTTGCTTCAGATTTAATTTTTCCTTTTGGAGCATCTCGGGGGATTTCAGATGATTTAATACATTCAGCTGTCATGAAACTATCATTCAAGTTATCCGAAGCTCTTAGTGCAACAGTAACTTCAATAAGTTTTTTCTGAGAAGATTTTTCCATTTCTTCTCCTATCCCTTCCATCACTTCTCCGCCTGCTCCTCCTATTGTCGACAGCATAGATTTCATTATACCTACACCTTCTGCACCTTCTGCAGTAGTGTCTTCTACGGTAATGCCTAAATCACCCCTTACAATAAAATCTGCTGTATTATTACTACTTTGCACTTTAATTGCTTTTTGAGTGGTTAAACCTGAGGACAAGGAAGATTCATATGCCTCTTTTCTTTTGTCACCTGAAAAAATACCTTCAATATAAACTAAATATTCCTCAACAAATTTGACTTCATACGTATTCGATGCTGCAAGAATTTGACCTTGTTTATCTCCAACTACTCCTACTAATTTAGCTGTAATTTGGGCTGTATCAGAATTGATTTTCTTTAAAGTAACAGAAACTAATAATTCTGTTTTTGCTTTATCATATAATTCCTCAAAATCAACTTCTTCTCCCTCTTGTATCTCATAAGCACTAGCAATTGTGTTTAACTCTTCTCTTCCTAAAACTGTATGACCCAAGGTAGAGGCGCGCCTTTGGATGGCTGTTATTAACGCATCTTGAATTGCCAATCCTGAACCCTTTGAAACTCCACTATTTTTTAATTTTACAACGACTGCTATTTTTGTTTTATCCAAATCTTCTGTAATAACCTCACTTGCGAGATCACTAAACTCATACTCGGCAGAAATAGTTGGATGAATAAAAAATACACATAACATTGAAAACAATGCATGAATTACAACGTACCTACGCAGACTTTTCAAAAGTATTCCTCCCTCAAGTTATACTATTATCAAAATCAAGAAGAACTAATTGTAAACGTACTTATTAAAACAGTCAATTCTATTAGTAAATAATACAGTGTTAGTTTTGGAAAATACCGTTTGCTTCTTTGGCATAAAGATTCATTTTGTGCCCACACTGCAGACATATTTTCACCCTAAAAGATAAATTACTTTTAAAAAATATTTATGAACAATAAATAAAGAAAAAAAATCTTACAAAATTTTAGAAATTAGTAAAACAAAAACAACAAATGAAACATTTATTTTTTATGAAGATGAAAATGGATTATCAGGAACAACTTATATTAGTGAACTAAGAGTTTTTACGGATTCACTATATGAAGTTAATAAGACATTTATAAGTACATTAACATGTAAACAAAAAAGCCACCTTAAAATATAATCACCAACCAAATAGTCCTTCTTTATACCTTTCTATGGTTACATTTCTATTCACATATACATTAGATATTAGCCCTAAGCCAAACATGGTAGATAACAAAGAACTTCCTCCATAAGAAATGAGCGGGAGTGGAACTCCAACTACAGGAAGCAAGCCCATTACCATTGCAGCATTAATGAAAACTGAGTAAAATAGAATTATAGCTATTCCTATACATAAAAAAGAGCCAAAAATATTTTTAGAAATCAAGCCAATAATTATAGAATAAAATATCAGGAGAAAGTATAAAAATAAGATAAATACAGTACCAATCATTCCGAATTCTTCTGAAATTAATGTCAATATAAAATCAGTTTGCATTTCGGGTAAGAAATTTAATTGACTTTGGCTCCCTTTCATAAAACCTCTTCCCCAAAACCCACCTGATCCTAGAGCAATCTTGGATTGCATAATATGATATCCAGCTCCTAATGGATCTTTAGAAGGATCGAGAAAAATCAAAATTCTATTTTGTTGATAATCCTTAAGAAAATAAGTCCATATTAAGGGAGAAATTAAGACTATACATAAACCGGAAACCAAAAAAAACCATATAGATAGTCCAATTATAAATAATAAAGTGATTCCTACTAATATTAATATAATCGAACCACCTAAATCTGGCTGAATATAAATTAGGTATGCTGGCATAGCGACTAACACTAATACATATATGAGACTTAATATCCTCATAAATGAACTATATTCTTTCTCAGAATGATAATATCTAGCAATTAATAATATTAGAGAAAATTTCATTAATTCACTAGGTTGAATTCTCACAAATCCTAAATCTAACCAACGCTGAGCTCCCATTCCTATATCACCAATCACATAAACTAAAATCAAAAGTAATAAAGAAACAAAATAAATAATATAAGAAAGAGATAACCATAATTTTATGTTTACAGAAGAGACATACATAAATAAACAAATCCCTACAGAATACCGAATCATTTGTGTTTTTGACCAAGGATCGTAAGATCCACCAGCAGCCGAATATAAAAACAAAGATCCAATAGCAACTAATAATAATGACATTATTAAGACTATCCAATTGATGCTTAAAACTTTAGGAATTAATACATTGAAGTTACTAAAAAACATTTTTATGATTCTTCTTTAGCGTTATCTATTAGTTTAGTTTTTTCTCCTAATAGTATTTCTCTAGAAGCTATCAACAAATCTCGTCCAATAGGAGCTGCTACTTTAGCGCCTGATCCCCCGTGTTCTACTACTACTACAGTTACAAATTTAGGTTTATCATTTGTGGCGAATCCAATAAATAACGCATGATCTCTTTTACTCCAAGGCAAGTCTTCATTTTTAATAATACCTTTTTCTCTTTCTTCAAAAGAAATTTTTCTAACTTGTGAAGTCCCAGTTTTTCCTCCAATAATATATTCTGTATCAGCTACTCTGCTTTTCCAAGCAGTTCCTCTTCTAGTGTTTACAGCATTAAACATTCCCTTTTTAACAATATTTAAATGTTTGTTATCAAACAGATTATAATTATTTGTTTTAAAAGTATTATCAATTTTTATATCCTCTTCTCCATTTTTAATGCCCTTAATAATATTAGGACGAATTATTTTTCCACCATTAACAATTATTGAAGTCATAATTCCTATTTCTACAGGCGTTAAAAGAACATAACCTTGTCCAATACCTGTATTTAACGTCTCTCCTTTTTGCCAAGGTTCACCAAAATTTTTTTCTTTCCAACTTTTATTAGGAACTATTCCTTCTTCTTGTTGAAGAAAATGCTCATATACCCTTCCCACTCCTAAGTTTTTTGCCTCTTTATATATTTTTTCTATACCTAATCTTAATGAAATTTCATAAAAATAATTATCACATGACTCAGATATAGCATTTACTAAACTTACATTTCCGTGTCCGTTCTTTTTCCAACAATGAAAATCATCTTTCCCAAGTTTATACTTTCCATTACAAAATATTTTTTCACTCCTATTAACAACTCCATATTTTAGAGCCGCTATAGCGATTACAATTTTAAATATTGAGCCCGGCGGATATAATCCCTGAACAGTTTTGTCTAATAAAGGAGAATATTGTGCTGTAGAAATTTGCTCCCATTCTTCTTTAGATAAAGATTTAGAAAATACATTAGGGTTAAATGAAGGAATAGATACTGAAGAAAGTATATTACCGTTATTAACATCTAGAACAGCCGCCGCCGATATATTAGATCCTAATCTTGAGATTGTATATTCTTGTAATTTAGTATTCAGTGTTAAATAAACATCTGAGCCTTTAATGCTATTAATTATGCTTAATTGGCGAATTATTTTGCCTCTGGAGTTTACTTCCACCTCTTCGGTTCCAGGAAACCCTCTCAGAAACATTTCAAAAGTTAACTCTACTCCTGATTTACCTAATTTTATACCTGGATAACTATAGAAATTATCTCGTCTTAATTCTTCTTTGCTTGCACTAGAAGTATAACCAGCAATATGAAAATACTTACTAGATTTTGGGTAATGTCTTATGCTTTCTGTATCGATCTCAACACCGGAAAGGTTTAATAGATTAGTAGAAATTTTAGCTACTTCATTCCAATCTAAATTTCTTTTTATTATGAGTGAAGTATCAGCTCTATATGTTCTATAAACATTTTTTATTAATTCTACTTCTTCCGTTTCAAGATCTATATAACTATTTAATTTTACAATTACAGAATTGAGATCATCAATTTGTCCCGGTGTCATTTTAAGGCTATAATGTATTTTATTGCTTGCTATTATTGAGCCATTATCATCGTAGATTTTTCCACGCTCTGGCATACGAATCATTAGTTTTATTCTATTCTCATCGGCGAGCGTTTTGTATTTCTTAGAATCAATTACCTGTAACTTATATAATCTACTGATAATTATTGTAAAAAATAATAATTTAAGAGTAATAAATATAGCGGTTCTTCTATGAAGTTTTTTTCTACTAAATATTTGCCCTATCATGCTAAACAGACCTATCCATTTTATTCAAAAAAAATGACATAAATATTATTGCTATTGGCACTATTATAATTGAAGATAATAATTGAAACACTATTGGGATAAAATTAATAGAAAGAGAATATTTTATTAAAACAGGTGTGGCTATAATAACAGTCCAAAGCAATAAACACAGAATAATAATAAAAAATGCACGCAAGAATGAAACTCTATGATCTTGGTCAATCACTCCTACAACAACAAATTTGATTAAAATTAATGCTAGGCTACCAGATCCAAATAAAGTACCTATCATAGCATCATGAAATAAACCTAGTATAAAAACTGAATAATAAGGTAACAAATCTTGTCTAAAAATAATCCAAAAACTTAAAACTATAACTCCAAACATAGGAGTTATTTCACCCATTCCTTTTGGCATTATAGGTAGAGTCATTAATAAAAAACAAAAGAAAGTACTTAAAAAAGGAAAAATTTTTAAAAAATAATTACTGTTAAATAAATTCATTCAACTCTATAACATCACTCATTAAACACAGATAATTCATCTACTTCTTGAATAGGCATGTTAGCAATCTCTTTTGGAGACCAGTTAAGAACCCTCACATAATCTAAATTTCTTGAATAAAAATTAGGTCTAACCATTAATTTGTTATTACTAATTTTAATAATCTTTCCTACGGGTATTCCCTGCGGGTATACACCTCCATCCCCAGAAGTAACTAATTCATCACCTGTTCTAATGTTATTAACATCTCCTAAATTTAATATATCAAGATAATTAGAATTATTACCAGATAAAATAATACGAGAATTCTTATTAAGCACCGTTACTGGAATACGAGAATTTATATCAGTAATTAACAATACCCTCGATGTTAATTTTCCACTCTCATAAATATAACCCAACAAGTCATTATTCGATATTACGGGAAATCCCTCATATATTTGATCATCATAACCAGACAATATAACCAAAGTTTTAAGAAAGGACGATCTTATTCCAACCAATACTTTTGCTGTTTGATAATCAAAATATAAAGTATTTTTAATGTTTAAAGTATTTTTGAGAAGGTTGTTTTCATGTTTTAATGAAATTAATTCATTTTCCAAAATTTCTATTCTGCTCACATCATCTTTTAATTTTTTGTTCTCATTATAAACATTATAAATATTTTTAATATTTTGATATGATAACGAGATCGTTTTTACAGGCGCAGAAAATGAGTAAACAAAATAGCTTCCATAGTCTAATATTTTTGTTTTTAATTTCCTGCTTTCTTTCGAGTCCATAACCGTAAAAATAATTATAAATAAAGATATCGATATAAACACTACGGCGATAAATTTATTATTTATTTCTCTGTTTTTTATAACACTACGAAATCTACTATAATTATTGCGTGCCATTCATAATATCCAAATTAAAATATTAGTAAGCTGTCCTTAATACATTTTTTAGTTTTCCCATTTCATCCAATACTTTTCCAGTACCTAAAACAACACAAAGAAGAGCGTCTTCAGCTATTGTAACAGAAAGTCCTGTAGATTTTCTTAAAACTATGTCCATTCCATCTAATAGAGAACCCCCACCTGTTAGAATTATTCCTCTATCTACTATATCTGCAGACAACTCTGGCTGTGCATTCTCTAATGCCCTCTTTACTGCTTCTACAATTGAACCCACTGGTTCCGAAAGAGCTTCAGCAAGATCTCTCTGAGTCAATAACAGTTCTTTTGGAATACCATTAACAAGATCCCTACCTTTTACCTCAATCTTTTCTCCATCTCCATCTTCAGGAGGATATGCTGTCCCTATTTGTTTTTTTAAACGTTCTGCACTTTGAGAACCAATTAACAAATTATGATTTCTTCTCAAATATGCAATAATAGCAGAATCCATTTTATCTCCTCCCACCCTCACGGACGATGAATAAACTACACCTCCTAAGGACAATATTCCTACTTCTGTAGTTCCTCCTCCTATATCAACTACCATAGAACCACTAGCTTCAGTAACAGGTAACCCTGCCCCTATAGCTGCTGCCATAGGTTCTTCAATTAAAAATGCACTCCTAGCACCTGCGCGTTCAGTACTTTCCTGAATTGCTCTTCTTTCCACGGCAGTCGACCCAGAAGGGACACAAACAATGACAACTGGAGAAGTAAATGTTCTTCTATTATGTACTTTGCGAATAAAATATTTAAGCATTTCTTCTGCTACTTCAAAATCTGCAATAACTCCATCTTGTAAGGGTTTGATGACTTCAATATTTCCTGGAGATCTCCCCAACATTTCTTTCGCTTCTATCCCTACAGTTAACACCTTATGTTTTCCATCATCATTTGTAATTGCAACAACTGAGGGCTCATTTAATACTACCCCCTCACCCTTAACATAAACTAGAGTATTTGCCGTACCTAGATCTATAGCCATATCCGTAGACCAAAAACCTGTTAATTTTGATAGCATTATATTTTTTCCTTATTTACTTACTTATCGTCTTAACAGATAAGTTGTTCTTCTCTCTTTTAGTAATCAATTTATTTAAGGCAACTATATAGGCTCTAGCCGCAGCAACCATCGTATCAGTATCAGCAGCTTGTCCATTAACAGTTCTTCCATTTTCCACCAAACGAACGGTCACTTCAGCTTGAGCATCAGTTCCCTCAGTAACTGCTTTAACTGCAAATAATTGTAAATCGTAATCTCCTTTTACAAGACTTGATATTCCTTTAAATACTGCATCAATCGGTCCATCTCCTGATACCGTTACTTTCTCATCGGTTCCCAAAATATTCAATATTAAACTAGCTTTTGATGGACCTGAAGATCCACATTGTAAAGACAAAGATACAAATTTTACATGTTCCCCAGAAGCTGAAATACCATCATCTATTAAAGCTATAATATCATCATCAAAAATTTCTTTTTTCTTATCCGAAAGATCTTTAAATCTTTGGAAAGCATCATTTAATTGATTATCTGATACCTGATAACCTAATTCCTCTAATTTAGACTGGAAAGCATGTCTTCCTGAATGCTTCCCCATAACCAATGTTGATTTATTTAGTCCTACTGACTCCGGCGTCATTATTTCATATGTAGAAGAATGTTTAAGCATTCCATCCTGGTGAATTCCAGCTTCATGGGCAAAAGCATTTGCCCCAACTATTGCTTTATTAGGTTGCACGGAAAAACCTGTTATCGCAGAAAGAAGTCGAGAGGCCCTTGTAATAACATCAGTTTTAATATTTGTTGAAAAAGGGAATAAATCTTTTCTAGTTTTAATTGCCATTACTATCTCTTCCAATGAAGCATTTCCCGCACGTTCCCCTATACCATTAATTGTACACTCTATTTGCTTGGCTCCAGCCTTAACTGCAGCTAAAGAATTTGCCACCGCTAAACCTAAGTCATTATGACAGTGAACACTGAGCACAGCCTTATCAATATTTGGAACTCTATTTTTAATCATACAAATTAAATCATAAAATTCATCTGGAATAGCATATCCTACTGTATCAGGAATATTTATAGTTCCAGCTCCAGCCTTAATTGCTTCTTCAATACATCGACACAAAAAATCATGATCCGATCTAGATCCATCCTCTGGACTCCATTCAACATCATCTACTTTATTTCTCGCATGGCTAACGCTGTCAATCACAAGATCTAGGACCTCGCTTGGTTCCAGTTGAAGTTTATGCTTCATATGAAGAGGGCTCGTAGAAATGAAAGTATGAATTCTTTTTCTCTTAGCATACCTTAATGCCTCAGCCGATCTATCTATATCCTTGCGAGAAGCTCTCGATAAAGAACATATAATAGGGCCATCTAGAATTGTTGAAATTTTTTTTATTGACTCAAAATCCCCATTTGAGGCAATAGCAAAACCTGCCTCAATTATATCCACATTTAAGGACTGTAAAACCTCAGCTATTCTCAGCTTTTCTTCCAAATTCATTGAACAACCAGGAGATTGTTCCCCATCCCTCAAAGTAGTATCAAATATTTTTATTTTTCGAGAATTCTCTGAATTTTGTTTGCTAGTATTTTTTTTATTATTATTCATTAAAATATGCTCCTAAATCTATATTAAAAATCTTGGTCAAGCCCACAATATTGGTATCTATCAATACATAAATACCAGGGCAAGATCAGTCGCATATTTAGCAAAGCTTTCACAGCTTTCTGATTTAATGTGCTTAATAAGCAATAAAACACAGAAATACTCATCGTAAGTCTCTCTTTTTACAATATTATATACTAGTCTTACGCCCTGAGCCTAGTGTAATCAAGCAGTTTATATAGATTGAAGAGAAATTAATTTATTTAAATATCACTAATTTATTAATTTTTATCTTTATCAACTAACTTTTGCTTAGCGATCCAGGGCATCATAGCTCTTAATTTCTTCCCTACTTCTTCAATCTTATGTTCTGATGCTTTGCGTCTTATACTTTTAAAACTAGGTTGGTCTACTTTGCATTCTTGCATCCAGTCTCTTGCAAATCTTCCCGATTGAATATCATCAAGAATACGTTTCATCTCTTTGCGGGTATTCTGATTTATTACTCTTTTACCTGAAACATAATCCCCATATTCCGCAGTATTAGAAATGGAATATCTCATATTTGCTAGTCCTCCTTCATACATCAGATCCACTATTAACTTCACCTCATGTAAACATTCAAAATAAGCCATTTCAGGAGCATATCCTGCGTCTACCAATGTTTCAAATCCTGCTACAATTAGCTCTGATAATCCGCCACACAATACAACTTGTTCACCAAATAAATCTGTCTCACATTCTTCTTTAAAAGTTGTTTCAATAATTCCAGCTCTTCCTCCACCTATTGCGCATCCGTATGACAACCCAATATCTAAAGCATTTTTAGTAGAATCTTGATATATAGCTACTAATGAAGGGACACCTCCTCCTCTAATATACTCTGATCTAACCGTATGGCCTGGTCCTTTGGGCGCCAACATAAATATATCAATATTTTCTCTGGGTTCAATTAAGCCAAAGTGAATATTAAACCCGTGAGCAAAACCTAAAGCAGAATCTTCTTTCATATTATCTACAAGATGGTCTTTCCATATTTGCGATTGAAGTTCATCTGGAGTAGCCATCATCATAACATCTGCCCACTTTGCTGCCTCACTTACTGTCATTACATCAAAGCCAGCACCTTTTGCTTTGGGAATAGAAGATGATCCTTTTTTTAAGGCCACTCTTATATTTTTCACTCCGCTGTCTTTCATATTAGCTGCGTGAGCATGCCCTTGACTACCATATCCAATCACCGCGACATTTTTTGATTTAATCAAATTTACATCGCAATCTCTATCATAATATACTCTCATAAAACATTACCCTTTCGCTATTAAACTAAAATTTATTTTAACTGTATAAAGCTTTAGCACCTCTTAAAATTGCTACAGCTCCCGTCCTAGAAACCTCAACAAGACCTAGAGGTTTCATTAACTTTATAAACGCATCCAATTTTTCAGCAGAGCCCGTTAACTCAAAAATAAATGATTGGCCTGAGCTATCAATAACTCTTGCACGAAATATGTCTGCAACTCTTAATGATTCAACCCTGCGTTCACCTCTAGATTTCACTTTAACTAAGATTAATTCTCTATTAACAAAATGTCCGGCCTCATTTAAATCAACCACCTTTCGAACCGGTACAATTCTTTCTAACTGTGCTTTAATTTGCTCAATCACCATAGAAGTTCCTGAAACCATAACTGTGATTCTAGACAAACTTCTATCTTCATCTACTTCTGCAACTGTTAAACTATCGATGTTATATCCTCGAGCAGTAAACATACCAACTACTCTTCCTAATACTCCAAATTTATTATCTACTATTACAGATAAAGTATGTGTATTAATATCTTCCAAAAATTAATCCTCCATAAAAAATATTTTTATATATATATAACGGTTATGTAAACTCTAAACTGCCGATATTTTAAAAGTATAAGTACAATATTTAATTACTTAAGGTTTAGAAACTCCTAAAGCCCATATTACAGAAAGTTCTTCGAATAGCTTATTTAAATATTTATCATCATTTTTATTCTCTATAATATTACCATTAGCAATAAAGCAAGCAGTTCCATGTACCATAGTCCATGCTGAATAAACAGCTGATCTTAAGGAAACTTTTTTCCTAAGGTTTTTTTCACCAATGTTATCACGAATAGACTGTTCAAACAAAAGTTTTAATTTTGAATAAAATTTAAATTTTTCATCAGTACCAATATTGTCTGAAAACATAAATATAAAAATTTCTGGATTTTTTAATGCATAAATTAAATACAACTTACCTATTAAAGGTGAATTATTTTTATTATTTATAGTGCCAAGTGAACTGTCTTTTAAATATTTAATAAATGCAGATCTACATTTTAATATAGAATATTCAATCAAATCTTTTTTGTCTGAAAAATGATTATAAGGAGCAGCAGGAGATACACCAATAGCCCTAGCTGCTTTTCTTAAAGAAAACTCATTCAAAGACTCGGTCTTTACACAATCTAAAACCATATCAAATAATTTAGACTTTAAATCTCCATGATGATATTTTTTAGTCTGAATCATAATTAATTCTTAAAAAATAAATAAAAGCCCATAATTTAAACTAAGCTAAACTAATGCCATTCCTTCTTTTGTTTGTGTTGGCTTATTATCTTCATCACTAAATTTCATTTCATTATGAGCACTACCAGCTGGAATCATAGGATAAACATTTTCGAGCTTTTCTACACAAACATCTACAATTACTGGACCATCATATTCTAACATCTCCTTAATTGAAACAGCTAGCTCTTCAGGATTTTTAATCCTCATTCCCTTAATTCCAAATGAAGAGGCTAATTCACAAAAATCAGGTAAAGAGTCACAATAGGATTCAGAATAGCGAGCTCCATGAAAAATTTCTTGCCACTGTCTTACCATTCCAAGATATTCATTATTTAAAATAAATACTTTTACTGGAATATTAAGTTGCCTCAGACTGGATAATTCTTGGATATTCATTAAAAATGATGCTTCTCCAGCCACGCATATAACTTTTTTTTCTGGATGAGCCACCTGAACGCCTATAGCAGCAGGGAAACCGTACCCCATAGTGCCTAATCCTCCAGAAGTCATCCAATGAGTAGGGTTATTAAATTCTATATATTGTGCAGCCCACATTTGATGCTGCCCTACCTCCGTAGTTACATACGCATCCATTCCTTTTATTGCCAAGTTGAGTTCTTTTAAGGCTCTTTGCGGTTTAATTGTTTTTGAAGAGTCTACAAAGGAAAGGCAATCTTTCTTTCTCCAAAGTTCAATTTTTTTCCACCATTTTAATAAGTGACTCTTATTGATTTTTCGTTTTGTAGCACGTAATTCTTTTAGAAGCATACTTATAATTATACCGGCATCACCTATTACAGGGTAATCTACTCTAATATTTTTATTAATAGATGAAGGATCAATATCTATATGAATTTTTTTTGATT
>CAZNVN010000008.1:0-4269 GCA_964576635.1 uncultured Rhodospirillaceae bacterium | reverse complement strand
ATTTAGGAGAAAAAGATTCTATTTTACCAGTTACTCTGTCGTCAAATCTAGCTCCTATACATATCATCAAATCACATTCATACATTGCCATATTAGCTTCATATGTACCATGCATTCCAAGCATTCCTAAAAATCTTTTGTTCGAAGCAGGTATAGATCCTAAACCCATGAGCGTATTAGTGACAGGAATATCCAAATAATTTACAAGCTCATTAAGAACGGAAGAAGCACGACCTCCAGAATTAATAACACCACCACCAGAATAAATTATTGGTTTTTTAGAACTATATATTGCTTCCAGTAATTCTTTTATCTTTAAATTCTTTGGACGCTTAATTGGTTGATAAGAACTAGGTTTGCTAACCTTTAAAAAATTATAACTAAAATTCTCATTCTGCACATCTTTAGGTAAATCCACAACTACTGGTCCTGGTCTTCCTGACATTGCAACATAAAAAGCTTCTAGAATTGTTTGTTCTAGTTCATTAACATTTTTTACTAGATAATTATGTTTTGTACATGAAGAGGTAATACCTACAGTATCAGCTTCCTGAAATGCATCAGTACCTATAAGGTGAGTTGGGACTTGACCTGTAAGACATAAAATAGGAACACTGTCCATAAAAGCATCAGTTAAGCCTGTTACTGCATTTGTAGCACCTGGGCCAGAAGTGACCAAAACTACCCCTACTTTCCCAGTTGAGCGTGCATATCCTTCAGCCATATGTACCGCTGCTTGTTCGTGCCTAACTAGAACATGCCTAATTCTATTTTGTTTAAAAATAGCATCGTATATAGGTAGTACTGCTCCTCCTGGATATCCGAAGATAACATCAACATTCAAAGCAACCAAAGTCTTTACTACTATTTCTGCTCCATTACATTTCATTATTAACCCGCTAAAATTATTGGCTTAAAAATTAAAAAAACGTATTAAATTACATTAAAGTTAATTTAGCAACCTAATTAATATATTTTATCACATAAATTATATATTTTCATCAAATGTAATTTTAAATTATTTTTGTAATCAATTATTTTATAATCAGCCTTAAATCTATTATTAAACCAAGTATCTTGTCTCTTAGCATATTGACGAATATTTGTTATTGTTTTCTTTGCTGCTTCTTCGAAGGAAATATTTCCAGAGCTATATGCTAAAAGTTCCCTCACACCATGAGCCTTCATAATTGGATAACTCAGATCTAATTTTTTTAGAGATTGTACTTCCTGAACGGCCCCCTCATCAACCATTCTATAAAATCTCTCAGAAATACTGTTTCTAAGTTTTTCCCTATCTGGATATAGCCTGATTTTTATAAAATTATTAAAATATTTTTTTTTATACTCTCCTTGATTCTGCCATTCATATAAGGTTTTACTTGTTTGTAACCAAACTGTATAACTCCTAATTAATCTTTGAATATCTCTAGGAGCTATACGACCTTCAATTGAAGGATCTACTTTTTTTACAATATTATAAAATATTTCATAACCACTTAGTTTTAGAATGTTTTCAGCTTTATTCCTAAATTCTGGTAAAGATTTAGGAATACTATCAATTCCATCAATAAGAGATTGAATGTAAAACCCTGTCCCTCCCACTAAGATAGGAATCCTCCCATCCTTAATAGATTTTTTTATTTTTTTTATCGCTATATCACGCCAATAAAGTACAGAACAAGGGGTATCAGCACTCATAAAACCATATAATTCGTGTGGTACTATTTGACAATGATTTTTACTTGGCCTAGCACTTATAATTTTCAATTCTTTGTATACTTGCATGCTGTCAAAGTTGATTATAGTTCCGTTAACTTTTCTTGCTATATCAAGTGCAAAATTTGATTTTCCTGATGCAGTAGGCCCTGCTACTACTATAATTGGGGCATCTCTGATGTTTTTAGATAGAGAGTTCAATGCAGAAAATACCATTAATATAATAATACAAATCTATTTGTTTTGTATTTTTAAAGCTAAAAAAGATAGCTCCCCTTTTCTATTCAACAACAATAAAGTAAAATCTCTTGATGCATTTATCTCAGCCAAAATTCTCATTTTAACATCGTATACGCTGTAAACTTTATTTTGAGCCACTTCCATAATAATATCTCCAGGTAAAATACCCTTAGTAGAAGCATCGGATCCTGATTCCACATCTACAACTATAACACCATTCAAATTATCAGGAATATTGAATCTATTTCTAATTTCAGAAGTTATATTAGATAAAAGAAGTCCTAACTCCATAACTTTCTCGGGTTTAGAATCTCCAGATGGCCCTTTGTCACCATTATCAAGAGCTATCTTTTCTTCCTCTTGTTCTTTCATTTCACCTATTATTACTTTTAAATTAATTGACCTGCCACCTCTCCATACTTCAACTTCTACAGGTTTGTTTATATCTGTTTCAGCTACTATTCTAGGTAAAGCACTCATTTCTTTAACTTCTTTTCCATCAAATTTTATTATTACATCACCAGCTATCATTCCTGAAGATTGTGCAGGACTATCTGGAAATATAGAAGATACTAAGGCACCCATTGTCTTTTTTAAACCTAAACTGGATGCTAAATCATCAGTAACTGTTTGTATTTTAACACCTAACCAGCCTCTTTTCGTTTTACCATATTTTTTTAATTGTAATATAACTGTCTTAGCTAAATTTGAAGGGATAGAAAATCCTATTCCTACACTTCCTCCAGAAGGAGAATATATTGCCGTATTAATACCTATCACCTTCCCATTTAAATTAAATAAAGGACCACCAGAATTACCTCGATTTATAGGTGCATCAGTTTGTATAAAGTCATCAAAGGGTCCGGCCTGTATGTTTCTTGCTCTAGCTGAAATGATTCCAGCAGTAACTGTATTAACTAACCCAAAAGGATTGCCAATAGCCAAAACCCAGTTACCCACTTTTGCTTCGTCAGAATCTCCCCACTCAACAAAAGGTAGTTTGTCATCAACATCAATCTTTAAGAGTGCTATATCTGTCTTTTTATCCCTCCCAATTAAGGAAGCCTTAAATGAACGATCATCAGACAATATTACAGTTATAACTTTAGCGCCTTCAACTACATGGTTATTAGTTACTACTATTCCCTCTTCATCTATAATAAATCCTGAACCCATAGCCTGTTGTGGCCTAGATTCTCTCGGTGGCCTTTGACCTCCTCGTTTTTCAAAAAAATCTCTAAAAAAATCTTCAAAAGGCGAGCCTGGAGGGAATTGTGGAATTCCTTCTACATTAGGTTGAGCAGCTAGCGTAGTTGATATATTCACCACAGAAGGAGACAAGCGAGCTGCAAGATCAGAAAAATCAGGAGGATAATTATCCGTATATGCAGGTGTAGATACAAAAACAACAAATAATAAACAAAAACTATAAATAAATTTAACTGATATTGCCATATTAATTCTCCGACTATAATAATTCATACGGAATAAAAATGATAATGGATTTTTATAACATGTACTTAGATAAAACGTACATCGCTACCACACCTATTCCTAAAAAAAAAAGACCCACTAATCTAACTTTTTCATCACTATAACTAAGAAATGATTCTAAAATTTTCTTCATTTTATTAGGAAAAGCAGCATACAAAATTCCCTCAAAGATTAGAACTAAAGCTATAGAAAAAAAAATAAAGCTAAATATATTAAAATCAAAATTCATTAATTTAAATACTAAATTTTACTCAAGTTTATCAATTTTATTAAAATATTCAAAAAATTCAGAGTCCGGAGATAAGATCATAGTTGTATCACCAGAATCTATTGCTGAAACATAAGCTTGCATAGACCTGTAAAAAGCAAAAAAATCTGGATCTCTACTAAAAGCCTCTCCTAAAATTTTATTCTTTTTTGCGTCTCCTTCCCCTCTAAGGATTTCTCCTGTTCTTTCGGCATTAGCCAATAATATTGTTTTTTCTTTTTCTGCTTCAGCTTTTATACGTCGAGACTGTTCTTCTCCTTCAGCCCTAAATTGTGCTGCTTCTTGTTGTCTTTCTGTTTGCATACGTCTAAAAATTGCCTCAGAATTAGCAGTAGGCAAATCTGCACGTCTTATACGAACATCCTCTATTTGAAGTCCAAAATCTTTTGCTGCATCATACACTAAGATGGCCACTTCCTCTAATAATACCGACCTTCTTACAGAAATTACCTCTTGTAATGGAACCCTTCCTAGAACTTGCCTCAGACTATCATTTATAATAGAACCTAATCTATCAACTAATACATATTTACAATCTTCTGCTCAAG
>CAZNVN010000007.1:0-35664 GCA_964576635.1 uncultured Rhodospirillaceae bacterium | reverse complement strand
TAAAGTTGAACTTTCTAATCTACAACGCCAAATTATACATAAAACTGAAGGACTGGGAACTTACAAAGTTGATAGTGCTTTACTTGCTATAAAATCAATTAATCCATCTATTAAAGTAAAAATATATAAAGAAAGATTAACTGTTAGTAATGCTAAAAATATCATATCTGATTATGATATTATTGCAGATGGAAGTGATAATTTTGAAACTCGCTTTTTGGTAAATGATACATGCTATTTCTTAAGAAAAACTCTAGTTTCTGCAGCTATTCTTCGTTTTGAAGGACAAATTTCCACCTTTAATTATAAAAACAAACTAAGTCCATGTTACCGTTGTCTTTGGCCTCAACCACCGGCTGAAGGAGTAATAGCAACCTGTGCTCAAGCAGGAGTATTTGGAGCTTTGGCAGGTAATATAGGATCTATACAATCAATAGAAATAATAAAAGAAATATTACAGATCGGGAAATCTTTAAATAATTTTCTTATAATTTACGATGCTTTATCTTCCGAAATGAGAAAAATAAAACTTAGAAAAGACCCAAGTTGTAACCTTTGTGGGAAGAGTCCCACTATACTAAATAATAAAGTAAATAGTGTGAAAAAATGAAAAAAAAATTAACTGTTATAATGTTTTCTTATAATAAGGAAAAATTAAATTATGGATTATCTATAATTTGTGCTGCAGCGGCAATAGATCGTCCTACTGAATTATTTTTTGCAGGCAAAAACATATTTAATATTTTAACTTTTGATTATTTAAAAGAGATAAATAAAAAATCTTTTTTATCCTTTTCTAATTCAGAAGAACTTTTAAAATCTTCTATGAAACTGGGAACTAAATTCAGTGTCTGCTCAGCTGCAATTGATGATAATAAGATAGATATTAAATTTATTAGACCAGATTTAGAAATTTCTATAAGTGGATTGGTATCAATTGTCTCAGAAGAGCTCATAAGTAATGAATTATTATTTATTTAGTTATATCCCCAATATTGTAGATAAAACCCTATCTGGAGGTTTATGCCCATCTATAAAAGTTTGAATATTTATTATTACTTTCTCTCCCATAGCGTTTCTAGCCTCTACTGTTGAGGAACCCATATGAGGTAACAAAACAGTATTGGGAGCATCTAATAATGAGTCACTTACAGCCGGTTCTCTCTCAAAAACATCAAGACCTGCACCAGCAACTTCCCCTTCTTTTAATAGTTTTGCTAGGGCATCTTCATCTATTACTTTCCCTCTTGAGGTATTAACAATATAAGCATGAGATTGCAAACTCAACAAGCGTTTCAAAGATAATAAGTGATAAGTTTCTGGTGTACTCGGACAATTGACAGATATAATATCCATTTTTGGCAACATTTGATCAATATCTTCCCAAAAAGTTGCTTTTAGAGATTTTTCTATAACTTCAGGCAAGCGATTTCTATTATGGTAATGAATATTCAATCCAAATCCATTTGCTCTTCTTGCTACTGCTTGCCCTATACGCCCCATTCCAATAATTCCCAGTCTTTTACCCCAAATTCTACTTCCCATCATATGAGTTGGGCTCCAACCTTGCCAATCTCCAGATCTAATTAATCTTTCTCCATTTATTAACTTCCGAGGTACAGATAATAACAATGCCATTACCATATCAGCTGTATCTTCGGTTAATACTCCTGGAGTATTAGTTACTATCATTCCATTTTTTTCTGTATATTCTAAATCGATATGGTCGACTCCAGCTCCAAAATTAGCAATCATTTTAATTCTTCTTTTAGTGCTATCCAATATTTTCTTATCAATTATATCTGTGACTGTAGGAACTAAAATATCTGCCTCATCAACTGCATTAACAAGTTCCTTACTAGAAAAAGGATGGTCATCAGCGTTCAGTTTCGTGTCAAACAATTCCATCATCCTGGCTTCTACTATTTCAGGAAGTCGTCTTGTCACAATAACCTTAGTTGTATTTTCACTCATAAAACTTTTTTATTCTCTTTATATTAAAATTACGATATTTATTACTTAAATGACACTTTAAAATATTTTACTATTTATATTAAATGCAATAAAATGCTGGTTTATATATGTATTTTCATAATTTTATATTAAAAGTATATTATATGTATAAATTTTTTACATACATATTTATATCAATAATATTTTTTTCTGCATCGGTATTTTCAATAGAAGTTAATAAAGAATTTATATTCCTATCTTTAAAATATGATGCATTACCTGATGGTGCTCACGGTAGCAAACTGAGAATAGGCCCTGGCAAAAAATTCCCTATTAGTTGGCGACTTGTCCGTAAAGGACTGCCAGTAAAATTAATAGAAAGATTCGAAGATTGGAGAAAGATTGAACTGCATGATGGAACCATTGGATGGATAAACGTAAGCCAGCTGACTAAAAAAAGAACTATAATTTGTATATCAAAAGCTAAAATCTATTCTAAACCTACAAGAAATCCTTCTAGTATTGCTGATGTAGAAATTGCAAGCATATTAGAATTAAAAAATTGTAACAATAAGTGGTGTAAAGTCCATTCAGTAGAATACAACATCACTGGCTATATTTTAAAAGAAAAAGTCTGGGGAATAAATCTCAATTAAAATCCATACTTAAAGTCTCTATATTACTTTTGTTAAGCATAGCTATGTGTCCATAATGTTCATGCTCAATCCCAATTTTTATCATTACATTGGGGCTTTTAAATTTCTCAATTAATTCTTTTGTAAATTTAAAATGTAAAAAATGAACTGAACTTGCTTTCCCATCCGCTGTAGTTCTATCTATGTCCTCTTCTGCCTCAGCATTAATTTCTATTTCTCCAATAAAGAATTTAACCTTCGTCTCAATTCCTCCTATACGAGATAAAAAGAGTTTTCTTCTTATTGGATCATCAATTTCAATCATCATAGTAGCTATTAATTCTTTGCCATCAGGGACTAGAGGGTTATAGGCTGTTATCTCTTTATGAATATCATCTTTTACAATATTTTCAGTCAAAGCCATTTCTTGTATTTGATAAATCATAGTTTCTCTATTCTCAAAATACATACTTACAACTGGTCCTACATCTATGCGTCTGTATTTTTTTATTTCTATTACTTTCAACCTCCTTGTTTTTCTTTCACTTTCATAATCCTCATTAGAAATAATATCATTTATACTAATTTTCATTTTATTCCTCTCGTATCAAAATTTTATTAACCCATATGAAAAAGCAAGGATCTCTATTGGATGTCTAGGAGTCATATCCATCTCAACTTCATCTTTTTTTTCACATTCAGCTATTTGAACAATATGTTCAGCTGCTAGTGGACAAGTAGAAGATACGTATTTATTACCCTTGCTTAAAAGAGTTTTAGTAGGACCTTTCCCGATATTAAAAGCTGTATCAAAATTTTCTTTTTTGACTCCCCATGAACCTCCGTGGCCAGAACATTTTTCAATTACATCAATTTTTGTATCTGGAATCAATTTTAACATTTGTGATGCTTTGGGACCTATATTTTGTGCTCGACTATGACAAGCAAGATGTAATGATACCCCTCCTTTTATTGCATTCAACTCTCTGGACAAACCCTCTTCTTCTGACAATTCTACTATATATTCATCTATATCAAATGTATTTTTTGCTAATTTTTTAATATTTTCATTAGAAGGAATCATAAGTGGCCATTCAGACTTAAGCATTAAAGAACAGCTAGGCACTAATGTGATAATATCTGCGCCTTTATCTATATGATCTACTAATAATTTAGAAATATATTCAGCTTGTTCCGATACCCTTTTAATGTCGCCTTGTTCAAGCTGAGGCATCCCACAACATCCCTCATAAAATATTGAGGTATCAACTCCGTTAAAATTTAAAACTTTATGAGCTGCATCTAATATATTTACATTAAAATATTTTCCATAGCAGGTAGAAAAGATCACAGCTTTTCTACCATAACTTAAGCCATTCTTATTAATTTTATAATCTTCATTAAACGGTTTCGAATAACTAGGAAGTTTTGCGCGTTTATCTATGTTAAGTGTTTTTTCCATAATATATCTTGAAGGCTTATTTTTAATACTTGTAATAGCATTAGAAAACGTTCTAACTTTCTGTAATATTTTACCGTTCCTATCAATCTCAGCTAACTGTTTATCCCTAAAACCAGCCTTGCTCTTTTTAAAATTTACAGCCCTATGCCTTAACATTAACTTAGGAAAATCTATTGCAAATTCATGAGGAGGAACGTAAGGACAAGAAGCCATAAAGCACGTATCACATAAAGTACATGCATCGACTACACCTTTAAAATTTTTACTATCTACCGAATCTAATTCGAATGTTTTACTATTATCTATCAAGTCAAAAAGCCTTGGAAAACTATCGCATAAATTAAAACATCTTCTGCAACCATGACAAACATCAAATTGTCTGCGAGTTTCCTGATCTAATTTATCTTCTTCCCAATACTCTTCTTTTTCCCAACTAACTGAATTCCTTTGGGGTAGGTCAAGTCCTCCCTCATTTCTATTCTTCATAAAATTCCCTATATATCTGGCATCTTAAAAAATAAGATGCCAGAGCTTATAATGAGTTTTATTGTCCCAAAGCATCCAATGCTTTTTGAAATCTTCCAGCATGACTTCTTTCTGCTTTTGCTAGAGTCTCAAACCAGGCAGCAATTTCATCAAATCCTTCTTCTCTTGCCGCTCTTGCCAATCCTGGATACATATCGGTATATTCATGCGCTTCTCCCGCAATAGCGGACTTAAGATTGGAAGCTGTATCTCCAATAGGTTCTCCAGTTGCTGGGTCTCCTATTTCTTCCATAAAACCTAAGTGACCAAATGCATGCCCTGTCTCACCTTCAGCAGTAGAACGAAAAACAGCAGAGGCGTCATTAAAGCCCTCAACATCTGCTTTTGATGCAAAATAAAGGTATCTTCTATTGGCCTGGGATTCCCCTGCAAAAGCATCTTTTAAATTTTGTAATGTTTTTGAATCAGATAAAGACATAGTTACTCCTAAGACTTATAATTAATGTTACTAAATTTAAAATACATTATATTTCTCAAAATACAAATAAATGTACGTTAGTAGTTTAAGTATAGATTGAAATATATAAATTTTAACTTTTATTTTTTGAATTTTGCTACAAGTGGTGGACACTTATTTTTATCAAAAAACATTACTTGGCAATCTAAACATTGAAAACACTCATTCATATCTATCTGGCCGCTAGGCTTTACTGCCTGGGTAGGACAAACAGGAACACATGCCTTACAAGGGTTGCCACATTCTTTATGTCTGTGTAAAAAATTAAAAATACGCACCTTTCCAATAATTGCAGCTGCAGCTCCTAATGGACATAAAAATCTACAATAGGCTCTTTCTATGAAAAGCCCTATAAATAACAAAATTACAACCCAGCTAATAGCTAAAAAAGGTGCATTAAATCTAAATGTAATTGCTGTTTTAAATGGTTCTATAGAACTTGCTGAAAGCCCTAAATCAAAAGAATATATAAAAGTTCCAGCTAAGACCATTAGCACTATATATTTTCCTAATTTTAATTTTTTATCTAAGTTAGCACTGATGTGTTTTTGTTTTATTCTTAAATTTATAGCAATTTTATTTAGCAATTCTTGCAGAGCTCCAAATGGGCATAACCAACCACAAAATAGAGCTCGTCCCCATATAGGGGCAAATATAACAGCGCTTAAGCCTATAATAACTATAGCTGGCTCTGCTAAAAAAGCGGCAAATCCATCTCTATCTATTAAACCTTGTATGAGAGATGCGAGATGTATAATACTTACTTGACCCCCTGCTACCCATCCCAGCCAAAATAAAACCCAAATCAAAAATCCAATTCTTATAGATTTATGTAAAATTCTGTTTTTTGATATTAAATCTTTAGATGCTAACAATAGAATTGCTATTAACACTGTTATGAAAGATAAAGCAACTAACACATATTTATCTATCCAGGTAGCTTGCCAATTAAATCTTAAATCTTTTTCATATTCTTTATTGATTTGTACATTCTGATTAATAAAACTTTCTGGAATTATATAATTCATTGAAAATGCTATTGAATTGGTTTGATCTAATTTTACCTCTTTCTCTCCTATATCCCCTTTTACTATGTATTGTAATTCTATATTTTTTATAGGGTTAGGAGATCTCTGTTTACTAAAATAAAATAAACCTTGCGCCTCCATATCAGGAGCTCCCTCTTTAGCTTGATGAAAAGGTAATGGCTTATACATCCCAGGAGTAAGATCGTAAATTGTACCGTTTTGTTTTATCTTTAAAGTATCAAAAGGAATATCTTTAGCTAAATTGGAAGCTTTGTCATAAAAAGATTCAGGCCCCTCAAAGGCAACCCAAAAAACCAAATCATCTACATTTCTTCCTGCTATTACATATTGATCATACCATCTTCTTCCTAAGATATTTGCACCAATTCCAGCAGGAGTTACAGCAGCAATATATATCGTTGTCCAAATATCCTCCTCCTTACTTAGCCTGGCTTTTCTTGGAGCCTTTATGTTTCCTAGCAAACTAAATCTTTCCATTATATCTCCATTAGAAATTTTTAGTTTTACTACCGAACCACTACTTATTAGTTCCGGCCAACTTTGTTTTGAAAATTTTTCTATATTTAAAATAATTCCCAAATCTTGAGAAGATAAACTTATATTTCTAGATCTTGCTACTTTTCGAGAGGCTCTCATTACAGAATCGTTCAACAAAATAGAAGTTGTCGTTGTCCGAGAAATACCATCAACAGGTTGTAAATTTGCCGTGTCTCCGGCAGTACCGCGCATTGCAACTTTGCCTTCACCTAGTACCGAACCAGACATTTCTAAAACCAAACTTATTCCTTTATTTATTTTTTTTCCTGGATATTGAAAAAGAAAATTATGAAGATCATCATCAGTTCTTCCCAAAATAGCTATGGGCTCGGTGTGCCACATCAAGCGTGCGCCAATTATCTGTCCTTTTAAATCTATTGCAGTAATAATATGATAAGGCTTTCTAGAGTACCCTGTTCCTTGAACCCAGTCATAGGTTTCAAATATATAGCCAATAACTTGATTATCTTTCAAAAGATCTGCTGATGGAGGACCATTATCTTTTTTATATGTTATTTCACCTATACTAGCTCCTTTAGGAACTACATATTTCATTATGTCTTCTTTTCTTTCTGATACTAAATATTGAGGAAGCAACCAACCTACCATCTTAGCCGAAAACGAGTCATTACGGCTTTTCATTTCTTCTTCTAATTTATTGCCTACGTGATCTGCAAATTCACCTTCATTTTGTTTAAGTAAAAGTGGTTCATCTGCAAGAGGTTGATTAAAATAACCGATAAAAATAAAAGATAACAAAAAGATGTAAGAAAAATATTTTATGTGATCAAAGCTCATCTTAAAATTAAACCCTTCCATTAATTCCGAAGATTTATAAATAATATAATCCTTGATACTTTATATAGAATTTAGGTAAGCCAGCGTTTTCTTCTTCTGTAATTTTTAGTATCTTTATAGCTTTTTCTTCCTTTTTCTCCCAATCCTAGATAAAACTCTTTAACATCTTCATTACTAGAGAGTTCAGAAGCACTACCCTCCATAACTACTCTTCCATTTTCTAGAATATATCCAAAATTTGCAACTTTTAATGCCACTGTCGTATTCTGTTCGGCAAGAAGAAAACTGACTTTTTCTTTTTGATTAAGATCTTTAACTATTGCAAAAATCTCTTCTACTAACTGAGGTGCAAGACCCATAGAAGGTTCGTCTAATAATATCATAGATGGATTAGCCATTAGAGCCCTACCTAAAGCGACCATTTGTTGCTCCCCTCCAGATGTATATCCCGCAGCAACTTTTCTCCTTTCTAATAATCTTGGAAAATAATGATAGGTTTTTTCTAACTGCTCAGAAATTTCTCTTTTACTAGCTTTACTTGTATATGCCCCAGTTAATAAATTTTCCTCCACATTAAGATGTTCAAAACAAAGTCGTCCTTCCATTACTTGTATAACACCTTTTTTAACCAAATCATTACAAGTTAGCTTGTCAATTCTCTCTCCTTTATACTCAATTGAGCCCTTAGTAACTTCTCCTCTTTCTGCTCTCAATAAATTAGAAACTGCCTTTAAAGTAGTGGACTTGCCTGCTCCATTAGCTCCCAAGAGAGCCACAATTGCTCCCTCAGGCACATTAAATGAAACACCCTTTAAAACTAAAATCACATGATCATATATTACTTCAACATTATTCAGTGAAAGCAAGTCATGATCATGTGACACTTTTTTTTTAAGTTTTGTTTCTACTGGCAATAAATTAATCCCAATAACTAATTACACCTAGGTGTAATACCTTTTTCCGCAGCATAAGTCGCTGCTGAAGCTTCAATCATTGGTCTAACTATATCTTGATCAGTCGTTATCCAATCTGAAGCAGGCTCAAATTCGCTACCATTCCATCTCTGAAATTTAACTGGAGCACCACCTTCATGATCAGAACAAGTCACTTTAAAATTAGGAATAAAATCTTTAATACCCATTTTTTCCAATCTACTATCTGTCATTTCAAGATTTTCAATTCCCCATCTTACTTCTTCACCAGACATAGGTTTATTACCATACTTTTCAGTAGCCTTATTAATAGATTCTACCGTTATAATTCCCATCAAAACACCAGCCTTATATAACTGATGATTGCCTACATCTTCTTCTTTCCCGGTACCATTACCAGCTTCATAGACATATTTAAGAATATCTTTAAATACTCTATAATGATTACCAGGATTAAACATTGAACTACAACTATATCCTATTGCAGCTTTGCCAGCTGGAATAGTATCCAATTCGGCACAAGACCATGTAACACCAACTATTTTACTAGCTGAAATTCTAGCCCTCGCGGCTTCTTTAAGAGCAGTTTGGTTCATCACACCCCAGCCCCTAAGTATTATATAATCTGGATCAAAGCGCCTCACATTAAGCCAAGTAGCTTTTTGATCTAGACCTGGGTGAGCTACAGGAAATCCCTTCAACTCAAAGCCGTACATTTCAGCCTGTTTCTTTAAAACTGGCCCTGTTTCTTTACCATAAGCTGAATCATGATATACGTTAGCTATTTTAAGCCCACTTAGTTTATCCATGCCTCCAGCCATCTTTCCTATATATTTTATCTTAGCGGTTGAAAGAGACCAATAGTTTACCATTAGAGGAAATACCCAGGGAAATACTGATCCATCAGATGCATCAGTTCTTCCATAACCCATTGTGATAAGAGGTATTTTATCATCTGCAACTCTATCTATAACTGAATAGGTTAAACCAGTTCCTAATGGCTGAAATACTGTAGCTCCTGCTACACCTTTATTTTTGAGCCGTTCATAACACTCAACAAATCGATCGGGTTTATAAGCTGTCTCACACTCTTCCCAAGCTAATTTAACACCACTTACTCCTCCATCTCTTGCATTAATCATTTTTAAGTAATCTACATACCCATTTGCTGCAGGTGCTCCACTTACCCCATATGGACCAGTCCTATACGAAGTAACAGGAACAAAATGTTCTGCTGCAAAAGAACTTGCTATACCTAGAAAAAACAAATAAAACAAAAAAGTGGATAACAAATTATATTTTTTCATTTTAAATCCTCCCAATTAATCAACATATTAACAATACTAATACGGAAATGGCCAGAGCCTAAGCTTTTCTTTTGCTATTTGCCATAAACGCGCTAATCCATTTGGCTCTACTATAAGGAAAAATATTATTAAGCCACCGAAAATCATGTATTCAACATGGGCAATCGTTTCTGTTGAAATTGCCTGACCTGTAATAAGCGACCCTAAATTATTTAATAGAATCGGTAACAAAACTATAAACCCTGCTCCCAAAAAAGCTACCGAAACAGAGCCTAAACCTCCAATAACGACCATAAATAAGAGCTCAAAAGACCTCGTAATCCCAAATGCTTCTGGTTCAACCGTACCTAAATAAGCATAGGCCCACAAGGCTCCTGCTACTCCGCATAAAAAAGAAGAAACACCAAATGCAAGCAACTTGGTCTTCATCAAATTTATACCTATGGCTTCCGCAGCTATATCCATATCCCTTACAGCCATCCATGCTCTTCCTATTTCAGACCTAGCTAAATTCCTAATTCCAAATGCACATAAAACTACTATACATAAAACCAAAATGTATTTATTCAATGGATTATCTAACGCCAGACCAAACAGATGCATAGGAGGTGATGTAATAACCCCCGAAGTTGAATAATTTGTAAACCAGGAAAAATGAGTGAATAACCATTCAATAAAAAATTGCGCAGCCAAAGTAGCAACAGCCAAATAAAATCCTTTTATTCTTAACGAAGGTAAACCAAATATTATTCCTACTGCAGCAGCACAAATTCCACCCCAAACAAAAGCTAAGAGAAAAGGAACTTCGGGAATTCTTATCTGTAGATTAAATGCGGCAAAAGCCCCTACTGCCATAAAAGCTGCTGATCCCAAAGAAATTTGGCCAGCATAACCAGTAAGCACGTTAAGACCTAAAGCTGCTAAAGATAAAATTAAAAAAGGAATTAATATAGAACCCAACCAATAATCATTAGCGATAATGGGAATAATTATAAAAGCAAACAATAACATTAATATCATAGCTACTTTATCTTGCAATATAGGTAAAATAGACTGGTCAGCTTCATAAGAAGTTTTAAACTGTCCTGATTCTCTGTAAAACATTTGCTTACCCCTTAATCTCTATACTCTCTCAATTATTTTTTCACCAAACAAGCCCTCAGGCCTTATCATTAACACAACCATCGCAAGCATATAAGGGAACCAATTTTCTATAGCTCCACCAACAAACCCTCCTAAATAAACTTCAGCCAATTTTTCTCCACAACCTACTATCAAGCCTCCAATTATTGCTCCGGGTATAGATGTAAAACCACCTATGATTAAAACAGGAATTGCCTTAAGAGCAACAGTTGCAATTGCAAATTGTACACCTAACTTAGAACCCCATACTAATCCAGCAACTAAAGCTACGAGTCCCGCAGTAGTCCAAACATAAATCCAAATAGTACGCAAAGGAATACCAACGGAAAGAGCTGCTTGGTGATCATCTGCTACAGCTCTCAAAGCTCTTCCAATTACAGTATATCTAAAAAATAGTGACAAAATTAGAACTAATCCGCCAGCTATAAGAGCAGCTAATACATCAAATTTGTTAACAAATGTACCTCCAAGCTCATAAGCTGCAAATTCATCTATGCCCAAATTCAGAACATGTACATCAGAATCCCAAACCAATTGAGCCATCCCTTCTATAAAATAATTCAAGCCAATAGTAGCCATGAAAAGTATAATGAGATCTTGGTTTACTAGAGGTCTTAACACTAGCCGTTCAATCACTATAGCAAGAAGCACCATAACGCCCATTGTCACAACTCCTGCTCCTAGCATAGGAATTCCCATTTCCACAAGCCTAACAAATGTTAATGCTGCAAATAGAACCATTGCTCCTTGAGCAAAATTAAATATTCCTGAAGCTTTGAAAATTAGTACAAATCCTAGTGCTACTAAGGAATACATAACTCCTGATAAAAGACCTCCAATTAAAACTTCTAAAAAAAACCAAAATTCCATCATTATGCTGCTCCTAAGTATGCATCAATTACTTTTTTATTAGACCTTACAAGCTCAGGGACATCATCTGCTATTTTTTGCCCATAATCTAGAACTGCTACTCTATCTGAAATATCCATAACAACTCCCATATCATGTTCTATCAATACTATAGTTGTTCCAAATTGCTCATTTACATCTAAAACAAATCGACACATATCTTCTTTTTCTTCCACATTCATACCTGCCATAGGCTCATCAAGTAATAGTAACTCTGGCTCAGCTGCTAAAGCTCTTCCTAACTCCACTCTCTTTTGGATTCCGTAGGGCAATCTAGCAACTGGAATTTTTCTTACCGATTGTATTTCTAAAAAATCAATTATTTCCTCGACTTTTTTACGATGATCAATTTCTTGTTTTTTGGCCCAACCCATATAAAAAGATTCAGAAATCAATCCTCTTTTCATTAAAAGGTTTCTTCCTGTCAAGATATTATCTAATGCTGTCATTCCTCTAAAAAGTGCTATATTTTGAAAAGTTCTAGCAATACCCAATTTTGCGATATCATGTGGGGCAATCTTACAACTTATTTTACCTTTCCATTCGACAGTTCCTTGTTGTGCAGTATAAATTCCGGAAATTATATTAAGCATGCAAGACTTACCTGCTCCGTTAGGACCTATAATTGCAAGAATTTCTTTTTCATAAATTTTTAGACTTACATCTATTAAAGCCTTTAATCCACCAAAGGATAAACTTACATTCGAAATTCCCATCATTAATTTTTTGTTCTCCTTTATAGCACCAGAATTACTCATGCTGCCTCATTTCCGTATGATTTTGTGTTCATATCCTTAATTTTTATATCAGCACTTATTTCTCCTTTTTTACCATCTTCAAAAACTACTTCTGTTTTTATATGACAATTTTTAGAACCATTGTATAAGGCCTTAACTAGTTCATTATACCTATCAGAAATTGTACCTCTTCTAACTTTATTTGTCCTAGTAAGCTCTCCATCATCAGCATCTAGTTCTTTATGTAAAATAAGAAACCTTCTAATTTGAGAAGCTGACAATTCTTTGTTTTTAAATAGGTCCTTATTAACTTCATATATTGCCTTTTCTATTAAATCGTATACAGCATCTTGACCTGCTAAATCTATATAACCTGAATAAGCAAGATTATTTCTTTCTGCCCAGCTACCAACAGCTTCTAAATCTATATTTATAAAACAAGTAACAAATTCTTTATTATCTCCAAAAGCAACTGCTTCCTTAATAATTCCATGAAATTTTAATTTGTTTTCTATATATTTTGGTGCAAATATTTCTCCAGAAGTTAATTTTCCAACATCTTTTGCCCTATCTATAATTTTTAGATGTCCATTGGGATCAATAACCCCAGCGTCTCCAGTGCTAACCCAACCCCTAACGTTAATGGTCTCTTTAGTAGCTTTTTCATTTTTATAATAACCTTTAAAAACGCCTGAACCCTTATAAAACACTTCTCCATCCTCAATCTTTATATCTACTCCTGGAAATGCTGGACCAACAGATTCCGGATCAACATCTCCATCATTATGCAAAGTTACAAATACTGACGCTTCCGTTTGCCCATATAAAGATTTAAGGTTAATCCCCAAAGACCTATAAAATAAAAATGTATCGGGACCCATGGCCTCCCCTGCAGTATAGGCAGTTCTTACTCTACTAAGACCCAAATTGTTTTTTAGTGGACCATAAACTAAAAAATATCCCAAACCATATAACAAACGTGAACCTACAGGTACTTGTTTTTTATCTAAGATTTTATTTCCCCATTTTTTTGCAACATCCATAAAAAAATTAAATATCCATAGTTTTATTTTAGCTGCATCTTGCATTCTAACAGTTAATTGAGTAAGCATAGCTTCCCATACGCGAGGTGGTGCAAAATAATAAGTTGGTCCAATTTCCCTTAAATCTATGGCTAAAGTATCCCGGCTCTCAGGACAATTAACACAAAAACCTGCTATATATGACTGGCAAACACAAAATATATTATCTCCAACCCAAGCCATAGGAAGATAAGCCACTACCTCATCATTAGAAGAAAATTTTTCTATTTCACAAGCCTTACCAGTAACAGAAATTAAATTATTATAGCTAAGCAAAACACCCTTAGGTCTCCCTGTGGTTCCAGAAGTATACAGCATGATAGCTATATCATCTTTTAAAGTTTTCTCTATATCATCATTGATTGAAGTAGTATTAGATTCGTACTTGTTTTTTTGAATACTCTCTATATTTATTATACAATCATCTTGATAGTTTTCCAGACCTCTAGGATCGTCATAAATTATGAGTTTTAGTTTTGGTAAACGGTCCATTACTTCCAGAACTTTATCCACTTGCTCTTGATTTTCCACTACAGCTAGTTTTGCTTCTGCATGATCTAAAATATATAAGATTTCATCCGCCGCTGAATCTTGATAGCAGGGAACAGGAATTGCTCCTAGTATTTGAGATGCCGCAATAGTCATATATAATTTTGGACGATTATCTCCTATTATTGCTACCTTATCACCTCTTTTAATTCCATTTTTTTTGAAACCTCCTGCTAAATTTAATGCATTATCATAAAATTCTCGCCAAGATAAAGTTTGCCATATGCCAAACTCTTTCTCTCTAATCGCCGCCTTATCTGCAAAGATTTTTGCATTATCTCTCAAGATTTTAGGAAAAGTGTCTAAAAGTTCTAGATTTCTTGACAAAGTATTCCCTCCCAAAAACACTATTATCTACATTACCGTTTTACTTTAATTTAATATTTTTATACATAATTAAATTAAGGAACTTAAAGATAACTATAATATGAAAAAGAACAAGGTTATAATAAAAATGAATACTAGCAAAAATATAATGGAAAAAGACTTAATACCAAACCAAGCAAATTACTTTCCTTTATCTCCTATTTCGTTTCTAACTAGAACCGCAAATATTTGGCCCGATAGGATCGCTTGGATACATGGGAAAAAGAAAAATACTTACAAACAACTCTTAGAAAAATGCACTTTAATTGCAAGCGGGCTAAGAAGAAAAGGAATTTCTCAAGGGGATACTGTAGCGGCCTTGCTTCCAAATGTTCCTGCAATGATAGAATGTCACTTTGCAATACTCATGGCAGGTGCAGTTTTAAATACTATCAATACTAGATTGGATAAAAAATCTATAGAATTTATTTTAAAACATGGAGAAGCTAAAGCGGTTTTTATTGATCCTGAGTTCTCTGATATTATTAGCAAATCTATAAAAAATATCCCACCAAAAAAAAGACCACTTATAATAAACTGTCCAGATGACGAATTCATAAAATCTAATCTTAAAAAAGATGAAACCACCTTAAATGGAATAATGAAATCCGGAGATATAAATAGTAAAATTATTTGGCCTGAAAATGAATGGCAAGCATGTTCTTTAAATTATACGTCTGGTACTACCGGAGATCCTAAGGGAGTGGTTTATCACCATAGGGGAGCTTGGCTCACTGCAATAAGCAATCAAATGGTGTGGGAAATGCAAAAGCATCCTGTATACTTATGGACGTTGCCCATGTTCCATTGTAATGGTTGGTGCTTTCCTTGGACTATTACAGCAATGGCAGGCACGCATGTTTGCTTAAGAAAAGTGGAAGCAAAAAACATTTATAGTTTAATAAAAAAACATAATATTACTCATTTTTGTGGAGCTCCCATAGTTCTTTCCATGCTAATAAACGCAAAGAAAACTGAAATAGTAAAACCAAAGAATAAAGTTAAAATTATGACAGCGGCATCCGCACCTCCTCCTGAAATATTGGCAGCAATAGAAGAAAAAGGATTTGAAGTAACTCATGTATATGGTCTTACAGAAGTTTATGGACCTGCTGTTATCTGCGAATGGAAAGAAGAATGGAACAAACTTTCAAGAGATTTAAGAGCTAAGAAAAAAGCAAGACAGGGAGTAAGATATCCTGCATTGGCAGAAATTTCAGTTATCAATCCTGAAAGCATGTCTCCGGTTCCGAGCGATGGAAAAACACTAGGTGAAGTTATGTTAAGAGGAAACATGGTAATGAAGGGATATTTAAAAAACAAAAAAACTACTGAAGAATCTTTTCTAGGAGGTTGGTTTCATACAGGAGACCTAGGGGTAATGCATCCAGACTCTTATATTGAACTTAAAGATAGATCAAAAGATATAATTATATCTGGAGGTGAAAATATTTCTTCAATCGAAATAGAAGAAACCTTATACAAAAATCCAAAGATACTTACCGCAGCAGTAGTGTCTAAACCAGACAAAAAGTGGGGTGAGGTTCCTTGTGCATTTATAGAACTTAAAGAAGGAAAAAAAGCTAACCAGACAGAAATAATTAATTTTTGTAAAAAATATATAGCGGGCTTTAAATGTCCCAAGTTTGTAATTTTTGGAATACTTCCTAAAACATCTACAGGTAAAATTCAAAAATTTCAACTCAGAGAAAAAGCAAGAAAAATTTAATTTATGACAAGATATAAAATCATAATAGAGTATGATGGAGCAGACTTTCACGGCTGGCAGCGTCAAAATAAGCTTAAAACTATTCAAGGAGAGTTAGAGAGTGCCGCCTATAAGTTTTCTGGAGAGAAAGTTATTATATTTGGTGCAGGAAGAACAGATACCGGGGTTCATGCTATTGCACAAGTAGCACATTTAGACATCAATCAACAATTCTTAGAAGACGAAAAAGACAAATTAGGGAAGCTTACTATGGGACTTAATTTTTATTTAGCAAGAGATACCCAAAATAAAATTTCTATAATTAAGACTAAAAAGGTAAGTGACACTTTTCATGCAAGATTTTCTGCTATAAGCCGCTGTTACAAATACACAATCTTAAACTCCAAAATCCCTTCTCCGTTATTAAGAAACAAGTCTTGGAGAATACCCATGAAATTAAATGAAAAACTTATGAGAAAAGCCTCTTCTTTATTAGAGGGGAAACATAATTTTTCTGCATTCAGATCCATAGACTGCCAATCTAAATCTGCTATTAAAACTATAAAAAAAGTAGAAGTAAAAAGAAAAGGGGACATGATTTATCTAAGAGTAATCGCAAAATCTTTCTTAATGAGCCAAGTTAGAATTTTTGCAGGAACTTTGGTAGACATAGGTCTTAATAAAAAATCTGAATGCCACATTAAAAAGGCTCTTGAAACTGGAAAGAGGGCTCTAGCTGGTCCTACTGCACCAGCCCATGCCTTAGTCTTGGAGGAGGTAAAATATTCTTAATGATCAATAGTTCTATTCTTTTCTATTTTTTTATAAGCATACATTCCCGCAGAAACAATTAAAGCAGCTCCAATTATACTTCGAGAATCAGGTAAAGAATTAAAAATTAAGTAGCCAAAAATTACTGCCCATATTATGTGACAATAACTTATAGGAGCTAGAGTGGTAGCTTTAGACTTAGCATATGCCCATAAAATTAGCAGCTGCCCTATTGCCCCAAAACAACCAACACTTACCAGTAAAGCCCAACTATCCCATTCTGGAAGTTTCCATGATTCTTCTCCTGTTAAGGGATCAAAATTGATAATCATTAACACCGAAGTTACAAACAAACCCGCAGCACCTGAAAATAACAAACTTGTAATAGTGGACTCTTTCGGTGCAAGAATTCTTGTGCCTATTTGATACAAAGAATAAAACAATGCACCTAATATTCCATATACAATCCCCTCAATCCAACTCCTATCAATTCCAGAAATCTCTGAGAAAGAATTAGGGTTTATAACAATAATCATTCCAATAAACCCTATAATCACAGCAAGCCAAGTACTAAAGTTAACCTTTTCTTTTAATAACCAGGGAGAAAGTACAATTGTTATCAACGGGGAAGCAAATAATATTATAGTAGCCTCAGCAATTGGTAACTTAGAAAGCGATGCAAAAAAAAAGTATGTCATCAACAACAAGGATATAGAACGTAAAATTTGAACTTTAAGCAGTCTTGGCTTCTTAAAATCTATTCTAAAATTAAAGATTTTTAATAGCAGTAAAGCTAGAGTGATAACCACAAAATGAAAAGTATATCTTGCCCAAACTATTTGGATAACTGTGTAATTATCAGATAAATACTTTGCTTGCGCTTCCATAGCCGCAAAAAAGAATAAAGTACTTATGTAAATTAAAATTCCATAATGTTCTTTATTTTCTTTGACTACCACTAGCTTTGACACCTTTAATAATTAGGAAAATACTTTTTCATATCTACAAAGAATATTGTTGTATATCTTCGTTAGTTGTTCCAAGTCATCCAAAGATATACATTCATTCGTTTGGTGCATTGTCTTCCCTACAGATCCAAATTCAATTACTGGACAGATATCTTTAATAAATCTTGCATCAGAAGTACCACCACTTGTAGATAATTCTGGCTTTAAACCTGTCTCTTCCCGCACTGCCTCACAAATCAAGTCTACAAATTTACCTGAAGCTGTTAAAAAAGGCTCTCCACTTAATTCTGTTTCTAAAGTCCATTTAATATCTTCAGGTTTTGACAGGTGAGTTTTTAAAATTTTACGTAATTTATCAATTAAGCTTTTCCCACTGTATAAATTATTAAACCTTACATTGAAGTTCGCCGAAGCACTATTTGGGATAACATTAGATATGTTATTTCCAGTATCAATAGACACAAACTCTAAATTTGAAGGCTGAAAATTTTTGTTACCTTTATCCAATTGTATATTTGACAATACTGATACCAAATTTGCCAAATATGTTAGAGGGTTAACTGCTAAATGTGGGTAAGCAACGTGCCCTTGTTTGCCTTCTATAATCAGTTTCCCATGCAGACTTCCTCTTCTTCCAATTTTTATCATTTCTCCAAGTCGGGCAGGATTCGTAGGTTCTCCTACAATGCAATGATTTATAACTTCTCCCATTTTTCTCAACTCAGATAAAACAGTTCTCGTACCATGCAAAGCATATCCTTCTTCATCACCCGTGATCAAAAAACTCACCGAAAAATTCTTATCTTCATCATCAAAAAATCTTGCCGAAGCGGCAACAAATGCTGCAATAGCTCCCTTCATATCAGAAGCACCTCTTCCAAAAAGCTTCCCCTCACTTGTTTTCGCTTCAAAAGGAGGAAATACCCACTCTTTAAGAGGGCCAGCTGGAACAACGTCTGTGTGACCCGCAAAACATAAATTCTGCCCCTCTCCCTTTTTGGCATAAAGATTATAAACCAAAGCCTCCTTTCCTTTTGCATTAGCATTACCTGAAGAAAAAATTCTACAAGTAAATCCCAATTCAGATAGGGCTTTTTTTAAAGCTAATATGGCTCCAGCTTCCTTTGGCGTTTCTGAAGGGCAATTAATGAGAGCTTTAGCTAAGTTTAAAGGATCACATAAATCTTTCTTTTTCATCATCTATCTTAATTTAATTCAGCTTTTAAATTTCTATTCTAATAATTTTCTCAACTTATACTATATTTTCATATTGGAAGTTATATATTTATTAGTTAATAATACTATAAAATAATAAAATATAATTTGGATAATATAATGGCAAAGTGGCTTTTTAAATCTGAACCTAGTACCTGGTCTTGGAAAGATCAAATAGCAAAAGGCAAGCAAGGGGAAGGTTGGGACGGTGTAAGAAATTATCAGGCAAATAATAATATGAAAAAAATGAAAATAGGGGATTTAGGTTTTTTTTATCATTCTGTCAAAGAAAAGCAAATAGTTGGAATTGTTAAAGTAATAGGAGAGCATAGACCGGACCCAACAGACATATCTAATAGATTTGGAATGGTAATAGTTGAAGCAGTAAAGGAAGTTCCAAAATATGTTACCTTGGCAGAAATAAAGACAAATGAAAATTTACAAGATTTTGCCCTAATACGTCAATCTCGGCTTTCTGTAGTGCCAGTATCAGAAAAGCACTGGGATATTATCTGTAAAATGGCTGGCATATAAAAAACAACGATATAGTATAATTATGAATAATGCTTTATTTAAAATAAGTGGAATAAAACCCGGAACTCATATCTATCATATAGATAAACTAGCAGATAAAAAGGCTCGTGTAGTTAAAGGAAAAAAGAAATATAGTTCAGGGATTATCATATATAAGGAAAAAAACAGTATACACGTTTGGCTTAATAATTGCCCTCATGCCAATTTGAATCTAGATTTAATAGAAGGAAAGGTTCAATTAAACAATGGGAATTTATTCTGTGCAAATCACGGTGCAAAATTTAATCCCAAGACAGGGGTATGTATTAAAGGACCATGCAAAAATAAAAGCCTAAAAAAATTTCCTTTTTATATTAAAAATAATTTTTTAATTGCTGGTTAGACATTACTAATATTTTTTGGAGTGTTTCAAATATGGAAAAAACTATAAAAACAAAAAAATCTTGGATGGAAAATTCATATTTTACAAAAGATGAATATGAAAAACTCTACAATGAGTCTATCAATGATCCCACAGCTTTTTGGGCAAAACTAGCTAAAAATATTGATTGGATGGTTCCATTTTCTAGAGATTCAATAAGAAAAGTTAATTTTTCAAAAAACAATGTAGAAATAAAATGGTTTTATGATGGAAAACTCAATGTGGCTCATAACTGTATAGATAGACATTTAAAAGAAAAAGGAGATAAAACAGCAATAATATGGGAAGGAGACGACCCAAAGGAGCAGAAGCATATTTCTTATAAAGAGCTTCATGAAGAAGTTTCACTTATGGCCAATGTTTTAAAATCACAAGGTGTAAAAAAAGGGAGTCTAGTTACTATATATATGCCTATGATCCCAGAAGCAGCATACGCAATGCTTGCATGTGCAAGAATCGGAGCTATACATTCGGTAGTATTTGGCGGATTTTCTCCAGATAGTCTAGCAGATAGAATGATAGACTGTGATTCTAATCACTTAATAACTGCTGACGAAGGAATCCGAGGAGGAAAATTTATTCCTCTCAAATCTAATGTTGATAAGGCGTTAGAAAGATGCCCAAAAGTTAAAAATGTTCTTGTAGTCCGTCGTACAGGAAATCACATAAACATGTCTTCCGGACGAGACGTTTGGTGGCATGAAGAAAAATTATTAGCATCTAAGGAATGCTTGCCTGAACTAATGGAAGCCGAGGACCCTTTATTTATTCTTTATACATCAGGCTCAACAGGAAAACCGAAAGGTGTTTTGCATACCTCTGGCGGTTATTTAGTATATGCATCCATAACTCATAAATATATTTTTGACTATAAAGATAAAGATATTTACTGGTGTACTGCAGATGTAGGATGGGTCACAGGACATTCTTATATTGTCTATGGACCTTTGGCGAACGGAGCAACAACGCTTATGTTTGAAGGAGTGCCAAATTATCCTGATTCTTCTAGATTTTGGGAAGTAGTAGACAAACACCAAGTAAACATATTTTACACAGCTCCTACTGCCATAAGAGCCTTAATGAAAGAAGGAGATGCGCCAGTTAATAGAACTAGCAGAAGCAGCCTTAAATTACTAGGAACCGTAGGAGAACCGATAAATCCAGAAGCATGGAATTGGTATTACAAAATTATAGGTATGGAGAATTGCCCAATAGTAGATACTTGGTGGCAAACAGAAACTGGTGGAATTTTAATTAGTCCATTACCTGGCTCAATAGACCTTAAACCTGGATCTGCAACAAAACCTTTTTTTGGAATAAAGCCAGCATTAGTGGATAATGATGGCAATAAAATAGAAGGAGAGGGAGAAGGAAATCTTGTTCTGGAAGATTCATGGCCAGGTCAAATGAGAACTGTTTACGGAGATCATAATCGTTTTGCCGAAACTTATTTTTCTACTTTTAATAATTTGTATTTTACAGGAGATGGAGCCAAAAGAGATAAGGATGGATATTGGTGGATAACTGGAAGAGTTGATGATGTCATTAATGTGAGTGGGCACAGAATGGGAACTGCAGAAGTTGAAAGTGCTTTGGTCTCACATAAATATGTTGCAGAATCAGCAGTGGTTGGATACCCACACAAAATCAAGGGTCAAGGAATTTATGCATACGTTACATTAACTGATGATACAGAACCAACTGAGGATTTGAAAAGCGAGCTATTACAATGGGTCAGAAAAGAAATTGGGCCTATAGCTACTCCTGATTTAATTCAGTGGTCTCCAAATCTTCCTAAAACTCGCTCTGGAAAAATAATGCGCCGCATATTGAGAAAAATCGCCGCTAATGAGCACGACCAATTAGGAGACACTTCTACTCTTGCTGATCCAAATGTAGTCAACGATCTAGTCAACAATAGAATGAACAAATAATTCTAACGTTTTTATTATCCACTTAACTAATAATAAAAATATATAAATAAGATATAAATTGATAGAAAAAACTATAAGTAAAAGATTTCAAGCAACAATTGATTTAAGTAATATTTTAACAGATACAGGAAATATTAATTTAAACAGAGACAGTGCTTTTCATAAATCTCTTTTAGGTATTGCCTTGAGGAGATTAGGTGAGATAGAGTTATCTTTAAAACAGTATATAAAAAAACCTATTAAAAAGAATAAATCTATAGTCAGGGCAAATATTATTATAGGTGCCACACAAATTCTGTTTATGAAGACTCCCAGTTATGCTGCAGTAAATGACGCAGTTAAAATAGCAAAAATATTAGCTCCAAATTATGCAAATTTTACAAACGCCATCTTAAGAAAGCTAAACAAAGATAAAGATAATAAAAATATTATGGACATGGATCCGATTTTTAATATTCCTATTTTATTAAAAAAAAGATGGGTACAATTTTTAAATAAGGAGCAATTAAAGAATATTGCTCTGCAACATTTAATTATTCCTCCTGCCTTAGATATTGCCTTTAAAGAAACTCCAGATATTGAAAAATACAAAACATTATTAAATGGCATAAAACTGGGTACAAAAAATATAAGAATTTTAAAACCTAAAGGAAAAATTTCTAATTTTTCCGGATATAAAGAAGGTAAATGGTGGATACAAGATATAGCAGCTCAAGTCCCCTGCAAGGTTCTTATAAATTCATTACCTAAAAACCCAAAAGTTATCGACATGTGTGCAGCTCCTGGCGGAAAAACTTCACAACTAATATCTTACGGTGCAGAAGTAACAGCTTTAGAAAAAAGCTCAGAAAGAACAAAAATACTTTCTAATAATCTTAAAAGGCTTAACTTAAAAGCAGAAATAATTAATATAGATGCAAACTATTGGATCCCAAATGAACTTGTTGATGCCGTCTTAATAGATGCTCCCTGTTCTGCAACCGGTGCCATTAGAAAGAATCCAGACATAGCCTGGAGATTTAATTCAAGTAAAAAAACTCTCAATACAAAATTAAAAGCGTTAAATAAAATTCAAGCTAAACTATTACTTTCTGCCTCTAAAATGATAGAAACAAAAGGAATTCTAATATACTCAGTATGCTCGCTAGAACCTGAAGAAGGTAAAGATATAATAGAAAAATTTTTAAATAATAATCAAAAATTTAAAATTATTCCCATTAAACCTACTGAAATTGATATCCCTAGTACAGTAATAACAAAAGAAGGATTTGTTCAAACCTTTCCTTTCTTATGGTCAGAAAAAGGAGGAATGGACGGTTTTTTTATAGCAAGATTAATGAAAAGCTATTAAAAATATTTGTACTAATTCATTTTTATAATCATATTAAAGTATGAGCAGGATGACATTAATAGCACCTTCAATTTTAGCAGCGGACTTTTCCAAACTAGGAGAAGAGATCCGTGCTATAGACAAAGCCGGGGCAGACTGGATCCACATCGATGTTATGGATGGTCATTTTGTGCCAAACCTTACTCTAGGGCCAAAAGTTGTAGCAGACTTAAGAAATTATACGAAAAAACCTTTTGATGTACATTTGATGACCAGTCCTCATAAGAATTGGATAAAACCTTTCGCAAAAGCGGGGGCTAATATTATTACTATTCACGTGGAAGCACAAAATAATCCAATTAATTCGCTAGAAGAAATTAGATCGCGTGGAATAAAAGCTGGTATATCCTTAAAACCTGACACACCAGTAGAAAAAGTTATACCTTATCTAAAATATTGTGATCTTGTTTTAGTAATGACAGTTAATCCAGGATTTGGAGGTCAAAAATTTATAGAGTCTCAATTAATAAAAATAAAAAAAATAAGATCTATAATTGAAAATTCTAATCTTAAAATAGACGTAGAAGTAGATGGGGGAATAAATAAAACTAATGCTAAGAAAGTTATAAATGCCGGGGCTAATATTTTAGTAGCAGGCAGTTCTATTTTTACGCCTAATTCAAATGACTATTCTAAAAACATCACAGAATTAAAAAATTCTACCTAAAGGTTTCTGAATTATTGTTTAAAAATACCAATAAAACAATCGCAAACATAATACATAATTCTAAACTGTATAAATTATGGTTAAATTCAACTAAAGTAGAAGAAATAAGTCGAAAAATATTAGACCCATGGTCAGGTACCAGTTACCTCGCTGATGAAATATTCCAAGGAAGATATAATTTTGGAGGGAGAGAAGTTCATGCTCCTCGTCAACCTCTGTGGGAACCTACCGGGATTGGAACTTGGTGGTTGTCCGAAATGCACGGTTTTTCTTGGCTCAGACACTTTAAAGCTAGAGAAGGTAAAGCTGCACAACAGCATTCTCGAGCTTTAATTACCCATTGGATGAGCTCAGGACATATAGAGTGGCACCCCATAAGTTGGAGAGCAGATATTTTAGGTCGCAGAATATGTGCATGGATTGCTCATTCTGACTTCGTGCTAGACGGGGCAGATGATAGTTTTAAAGAACAGTTCATAAAAGTATTATCGTTACAAGTTAAACACCTGAGTAATATAATAGAGAAAGAAAACTTGGGATCAGGGAAATATACCGCTATCCGAGGTCTCTTGATATCAGGTATCTCACTCAGCAGTGGAGAAAAAAGATTAAATCTAGCAAAAAAAATTCTTTTAAAACATATCGAAAAAGATATTTTAAACGATGGTTGTTACGTTAATGGACAGCCCTCAGCCACTCTTGAAGTATTAACTGATTTAGTATGGATAAAAAATTCTTTATATTACCACGATACAATTCCTGAAAAAATAAATACAGCCATAAGAAAAATGAGTCTATCGGTACGATCTTTAAGACTTGGAGATGGCACTCTTGCCAGGATGAATGGAGGTAAAGCATTTTCTAGAGAATCCATAGATAAAATTCTAGAAAAAACAGGAATAAAATTAAGTACTAGAATTTCTGCAAGCTTAACAGCAACTGGTTATGAAAGACTTGCTGCAGGCAGAACTATAATAGTAATGGATTGTAACCAAAGCCAAGAAAAAACATATGCTGGCACTTTAAATTTTGAGATGAGCGTTGCAAGAGATAGGTTAATTGTAAACTGTGGACCTGCCCTAATAACAAACAAGCAATGGAAAAAAGCGTTAACTTCCACAGCAGCTCATTCTACACTAGTAATCAATAATACAAATTCTTCTTCTCCTAAAACCAAACGTTTTCCAACTATAAATATAAAAAGGCTAATCCAGAGCGGGGGAGAAAAAATAACAGCTTCTCATAACGGATATGAAAAAAATTTTTCAGCAAAACATGAAAGAACGCTACAGCTAGATAAAAGAGGAATAATTTTAATTGGAACTGACTATATATTATCGGGACCCAGATTAAAGTTTCATATTCACTTTCATTTACACCCTAGAGTAACTACTCAACTTTCTAGAAATAAAGAGAAAGCATTAATATCTATACCTAATGGGGTATGGGAATTTTATATTATAAACAACAAATCAAACCTTAATTTGACTATAGAAAAATCTGTTTATATAGAGGATGACGAGACAAAAATAAGTACTCAACAAATAATTATTTCAGGTGGAACTTCAAATTCAGGTGCAAAGATTAATTGGTGTTTTAAAAAATCAAATTTATGATTTTACAATACAGCCTGCTATCGAAAGCCCTACCCCAAATCCCATTAACATAATATTCATATTAGACTTGTATAAACCAGCATCTCTTGCTTGTTTAATAGCTACTGGTATCGTCGCTGAAACAGTATTACCGATATTCCTAATATTTTGAAACCACTTTTCATCAGGTATATCTAGTTTAGTTTGCAGTTGCTTTAAAATTATTGCACTTGCTTGATGAAAAATAAACAAGTCTATATCACTTATATCCAAATTTGCTTTCTCTAAAAGTTCATTAAAAATCTTTGGCACTTCTCTATATGAAAATTTAAATACTTGACTTCCATCTTGAAATAATTGCTCCTCTCCATTTACCTGCTTTAAAGCGAGAAGATCACCTCCACTTCCATCGGTAAAAAAAGAAAAGGGACCTACAGACCCTTTGCCAGTATCCTCTAATAAGGCAACTGCAGCACCATCAGAAAATATAGGCCTATTTGTCCTATCATTCTTAGAAATATATTTTGTATATGTATCTGCACATATAATCAGTACTTTTTTTAATCCATTCTGCTTTATTAGTGCAGAAGCTGTAGAAAGACCATATACAAATCCTGAACATCCTTGAATTAAATCAAATGCTATTATATTTTTACGTAATCCTATAATATCCTGAATTAAACAAGCTGATGTTGGTAATCTTGAAAAAGGAGATTGGCTTATATGAATGATACCTTCAACTTCGTCTTTATTAACTTTTTCAAATAATTTTTTACATGCATCAGTAACTAATGTTTTTTCATTTTCTCCTTCATCTAGAATATACCTAGTTTCTATTCCTGTCTTATCTAAAATTTTATCTATAACCCAATCGGGATTTAATTTACCCAAGTCCTTAATAGTTTCTTTTTTATTTCCCAATGAAAATTCTATATTTGTAATTTGCATTATATTTTATTCCAAAATTTTACTAAAAAGATTACAAATTAAATATTAGATAGTAGCATTAAGCAAAAAATATCCTATTACATATTATATAAGTTTAAGTATAAATTCATCTAAAACTTAATAAGAGATTAATAATGTTAGATTTAAATAGTGAAAACTTTAATTTATTTAGAGATAGAATAATCAATATAGCTCTCTTAGCCTCTAATACTATAATGAAAAACATCGATGCTAAAATAAGATACAAAAGCGATGGGACTCCAGTCACAGATGCAGATATTCAGTCTGACAAAATAGTAACTAATCAAATAGAATTATTTTCACCAGATATTCCGATAGTAAGCGAAGAAAAAGAAATACCTAAATCAGCATCAGGAGAAAACACTCATTGGTTGGTTGATCCCTTGGATGGTACCAAGTCATTTATAGAAGGAGGAAATGATTTTGTCGTTTGTATTGCTTTAATAAAAAAGCAGGTTCCTATATTTGGTTGCATAGCTCACCCTCCATCACAAAAAGTTTGGATTGGTGGGAAAAATATGGGATCTTATGTTAAGCTTCCTAAATTAAAAATAAAAAAAATTTTTTGTAGAGATATTCCTGCTGAAGGACCTACAATCGCTACTAGCCGACATCATATTGGCCCTAAACTAAAAGAATGGTTGGAGAAAATTCAATACCACAAGACAGTAAGTAAGGGTAGTGCCATAAAATTTGCACTTGTAGCAGAAGGAAAACTTGACATATATCCAAGAACTAGCCCTACTTATGAGTGGGATAGTGCAGCTGGACAAGCAATTGTTGAAGGATCAGGAGGAAAAGTTCTTCAACTAAATAACAAAAAGCTGATTTATGGAAGATCAAATAGATTAAATCCAAATTTTGTAGCCTTTGGCAGATCTAATTGGTCAGAGTTCTTACTGGAGTAAAATTTGATCAAGATTGGTTCCCATTTATGGATTCTTAGTTTTTTAATAAGCTTAATAATTAATGTAGTTGGCATAAGGGCAATTATTCCCTTTCTTATATCAAAAAAGATTATTGACCTGCCTAATGAAAGATCTAGCCACATTATTCCGACTCCAAAGGGTGCAGGCATTGTAATAATTCTTTCTTTTGTCTTAATGTACCACTTATTTTTAGACTTTAATGACTATTTATTCTCGTTTTCTATAATATTTTTAGCAATAATTTCACTAATAAATGATTTAAAGCAATTGTCGCCTATTATAAGGTTCTTATCTCATGTATTAGCTACCTCTATCTTGCTATTTTTTTGGCCTTATATAAAGGAAGTCTACATATTAAGTTCTCTAATGCCTCCATGGGCAGAAAATACATTGATATTTATTCTAATATTATGGTTTATAAATTTATTTAATTTTATGGATGGGATTGACGGCATCACAGGAACTCAATGTATCATCCTTGGTATAGGAAGTATGCTTTCAATATTTTTATTGGAGAAAGAATCCAGTCTTATCTTATTTATAGCAGGTTTCTTAACAGGAAGTGGATTGGCTTTTTTATTTTGGAATTGGAATCCAGCTAAAGTTTTTCTTGGAGATGTTGGATCTATTCCTATGGGATTGATTAGTGCCGTTCTTATGGTATTATTATGTAAAAATAATTTATGGTTTTCAGCTATAATTTTATGCAACTACTATTTAATAGATGCAACGGCTACTCTATTTAAAAGAATGTTAAAAAAGAAAATATTGTGGAAAGCACATAATGAGCATTTTTATCAAATTGCTATACAAAATGGAAAAAGTCACTCTGATGTTTGTAAAGCTATAGGATTTCATGGAGCGATAATGATATTTCTAGTGTCAATTTCTTCATACTTATATTCAAATACTATAGTTATCATTTGCCTAGCTCTCTCCATCTTATCAACAATGATGCTTATATTATACTTTTTATACCAAAGAAAACCCCAGGACTTAATCAATGAATAAAACCACTAGATTTATTTTCGCTTCTTCAATAGATGCAATAACTGCCATAATTGCTTTTTGGGGAGCGTATTGGTTAAGGTTAGAAGAAATTCCCGAAACATTCCTTTTAAATACCATTATAGTATCATCTACTACAGTCGCATCTTTCTGGATTCTAGGCGTTTACAAAAGAATTTGGAGATACGCTTCAAGTAATGATTTGATAGTCATTTTAAAAGCTACCTTGCTTTCAGTTGCCACTAGTGCTTTCGTAATATTCTTAATGTCCAGACTAGAAGAAATACCTCGCTCAACTATAATAATCTATTGGATCTTATTGGCAGCTTTTTCAGGCGGTAGTAGAGTTATTTACAGACTTATCAGAGATAGGACTCTTTCACCTATATATAATGAGGACGAACGAATAGGAGTTCTACTTATTGGTGCCAATGATGAGGCAGAAGCCTTTATAAGAGCTACCAACAAACCTGATGGGCCATACCACGTATTGGGGATACTAGACAATGATAAAGAGAAATGGGGAAGAACAATAAGAGAAATAAATGTATTAGGACCTATAAAAGACCTTGCGGAAATAAAAAAAAGAAAATCTATGAGTCAGAGCAAATTAACTAAAGTAATTATTGCGGACCGAAACATAATAAGGGAAGAAATAGATAATTTACTCGAAATATCTAATAACTTAGGTCTTACTCTAGCAAGAATACCTAGGCTTTCTGAACTAGATACTACAAATACAGAGCCAGCAAATAAAATTAAGCCCGTAGAAATAGAAGATTTGCTGGGAAGACCAGAGACTAGGCTTGATAAAACTAATTTAAAAAAATTAATTTATAAAAAAACTGTTCTAGTAACTGGTGCTGGGGGAACAATAGGAAGCGAATTATGCAAGCAAATTTATGAAATGCAACCTAACAATTTAATATTATCTGACTTCTCAGAATTTGCTTTATGGAATATAACAGAATCTATCACAGGCAAATCTTCTGCTAAAAATATTTCTTCGGTACTTTTAGATGTGAGAGACCAAAATGCAGTCGTTAAATCATTTGAAAGATATAAACCCAATATAATCTTACACGCTGCAGCTTTAAAACATGTTCCTATATGTGAAAACCACCCTATTGAAGCCATTAGAACAAATACTGTGGGAACTAAAATAATTGCTGATACTTGTAAAAAATTTAATGCGGAAGCAATGGTTCTGATATCAACTGATAAGGCGGTGGAACCTTCTAGCTTCATGGGAGCTACAAAAAGAGCAGCAGAATTATATATTCAAAACCTAGACAAGCAAACAAAGTCAACTTCTTTTATAACGGTTAGATTTGGAAATGTGTTAGGTTCTACAGGTTCTGTAGTACCACTTTTCCAAAATCAAATAGAACGGGGCGGGGCACTGACTGTTACAGATAAAAAAACTACTAGATTTTTTATGAGTGTCAAAGAAGCCGTTGAATTGGTGCTTATTTCTCTTGTTCAAGTCATAGAAAACAAAGAGAAAGGAGGAATTTCAGTACTTAAGATGGGAAAACCAGTGAATATTGATAATTTAGCAAGACAAATGATAAGATTATCTGGTCTCACTCCTGGAAAAGACGCTAAAATTATATACACTGGTCTTAGAACTGGAGAAAAATTACACGAAAAACTTTTTTATGACGATGAGAAGCAAATAAAGACTAATCACCCTGATATTATAATTGCAAAAGGAAGAGAATTGAATTTTTTGAAGATTAAAAAGACACTAGACCAAATAGAGCAAAATATTTTAAAAAATCAATTTACTGAAACAATAAATATATTAAAGGAACTAATTCCAGAATTTATGGTTGACCAGAACAACAAAGTGGAAAAAAAATGAGCGCAAATTTAATAAAAATTAAAAGAGCTTTGGTCTCTATATCTAACAAAGATAACATAAAACTGTTAGCTAAAATTTTTAATAAATATAATTTGGAAGTACTTTCTACAGGTGGCTCTGCCAAGGTTCTAAAAAAGCATCAAGTTAATGTGACAGAAGTATCAAGCTATACAAATTTTCCAGAAATTTTAGACGGAAGAGTTAAAACACTCCACCCTAAAATACATGGGGCATTATTAGCCAGAAACAAATTAATAGAACACAAGACTACAATGAAAGAATTTGATATAAAGCCGATAAATTTAATTATAGTGAATCTATATCCTTTTATAGAAACTGTAAAAAAGAAAAATAAATTTGAAACTTGTATAGAAAACATAGATATTGGCGGGCCTGCTATGATCAGGTCTGCTGCCAAAAACCATGAGAATGTCTGTGTTATTATTGATCCTAAGGATTATTTAGAATTAGAAAATATTCTTAAAAAATATAATGGGTCAACAAATCTAGAATTGAGAAAAAGATTTGCGTCTAAAGCTTTTGCTTACACCGCTTACTATGATAGCATTATATCTCAATGGTTTAATAAAGAACTAAATATTCAATTTCCTGAAAAAATTTCTATAGCAGGGAAATTATCCTCGATTTTACGCTATGGTGAAAACCCTCATCAAAAAGCAGCAATGTATGAACACTCAGATGTTGCAGAGAATAGTATAATTAATGCAAAAAAGCTCCAGGGCAAACCTTTATCTTATAATAATATAAATGACGCGAATGCTGCCCTAGAACTTATAAACAATTTCCCGAATCCCACTATTGCTATAATTAAACATGCAAATCCTTGTGGAGTTGCTACTGGCAATAAAAAAATAGAGATTTGGAAAGCCGCATTAAAAACTGATCCTATAAGTGCTTTTGGAGGAATAGTAGTTAGTAACAGAGAAATAGATAAAGCATTAGCACACGAAATGAATAAACTTTTTTTAGAACTAGTTATAGCGCCAAAATTCTCAGCTGAAGCAATTAAAATTTTCTCTTCTAAAAACAATCTTAGAGTAATTCAAACAAAAGGAATAAATTTAAAAGCAAAAGGTAACAAAGAATTTAAACAACTAGATGGTGGCTTCTTAATGCAAGATAACGATACCAAAGATTTAACAAAAAATAATTTAAATATTGTAACTAAAAGGAAACCAAGCAAAAGGGAGATAAATGATTTATTATTTGCTTTTAGGATTGCAAAACACGTCAAATCTAACGCCATAATTTACGCAAAGAATGGTTCTACTGTCGGCATAGGAGCAGGTCAAATGAGTAGAATTGATTCTACAAAGATAGCAATAATAAAAGCTAAGGAGGCTAGTAATATAGCTAAACTAAAAGTAAGTATGACTAACGGATCAGTAGTAGCATCGGATGCGTTCTTTCCTTTTGATGATGGATTAATAGCTGCTGCTAAAGCAGGGATAACTGCAGTTATACAACCTGGAGGTTCAATAAGGGACAAAGAAGTAATAAAAGCTGCGGATAGACTTGGAATATCCATGATATTTACTGGCATAAGACATTTTAAGCATTAAATGTTTTTAGTTATAAGAAATTTATAAAAATTTTGGTTCTTTAACTCTTAATAATAGTAAAAATCCTAAGGTTAAAAAAATGATAATACTGCCCATACCTATCCTTTGACTATCAAATATAATAACAGTAATAGACAATAATAAAGGACCTAAAAAAGCAGTAACTTTTCCAGAGAGGGCAAATAAACCAAAAATTTCTCCTTTATTTTTAAAATCTACATATCTTGCCATAAAAGACCTACTAGATGCCTGAACAGGACCAATAAAAAAACCTAGAGCAGAACCAAGTATTAAAAAATATGATTTGTCTGAAATTATTAAAGTAAGAAAACCAATAATAATAATACTCAGTAATGAAATAATTATAACACGCTTAGGTCCAATTAAATCATCAATATAAGAGAATATAAAAGCTCCAATACCAGCTGTAATATTTATGGAAATTCCAAAAATTATGATTTCCGAAAAGGTCATTCCAAAAGTACCAGCTGCATACATACCTCCAAAAGCAAAAAGAGTATTTAGTCCATCAGTGTAAATCATTCGAGCCAACAAAAACTTTCCTTTATTATTTCCCTTAAAGATATCTTTTAAATTATAAAAAATAGATAAAATAGAATCTTTTAATTTAATATTTGATGTTATTGTTTTTTTAGAAAGACTTAATATGAAAGGCAACGAAAACAATAGAAACCATAACGCCACTATTGGACCTGCAATTCTAATATTAGCTGAATTGCTTTTTTCTATTCCAAAAAGTGGGCTTTCTGGTTGAACAAATCCAAACAAAATGATTAGCAAACAAACTATACCTCCTACATAGCCTGCAGCCCAAGACTGACCAGATAACTTACCTACTTTTTTCTTAGAAGAAAATGATACTAGCATTGAATTATAAAATACGCCTGCTAACTCGAAAAAAGTGTTTGATAAAGTTACCAGAACTAACACATATAATGCTAAGCTTTCTCTAGGATAGGCAAACCAAAAAAGAGCAGCTCCAATTGAAGATAATATGGTAAAAAACGTTAACCAAAATCTATGACTATAATTATCATCAGCAAGTTTTCCTAATATGGGCCCCATGAAAGCGATTAACAAAGAAGAAATTGAAATTGCCCAGCCCCATAAAACTGAAGCTTTTTCTGGGTTCCCAATTATAGCCTTCTCAAAATAAGCAGCAAATATAAATGTTATTATAACTGTTGCAAATGGGGAATTAGCCCAGTCGTAAAGGCAATAAATTATCCAAGATTTTAATTTTAAGAACAATGTCCCTACACAATTTTAGTTATTACTTTTGTCCAACTGCTCTGCAACTATATCTAGATTGTAGGATCTAGCTGCATTACCTGGATGAATGTTAAATGCTGAGCCTTCGATTAATTCTGGCATATATGTTGATAATCTTCTAAAATAATTAGCTGCACTATAAGGATTATAGCCTGCTTTATAAGAATACTTTACCCCCAACCTATCTGCTTCTGCTTCCTTAGATTGACTTTCCCAAATAAATATATCTCCTATTCTCCTTATTGCAGGTTTGTCTTGAACGCTTATAGGTAAAAAGTTTTCCTCTCCAACTTTTTCTCCTTTAAAATGCAAGACATTATGAGCTAATTCGTGCCCTATTAAAAAAGCTAATTCCGATTCATCTCTAATAAAATTTAAAGCTGCTAAAGTAACAAATATTTTTGATCCATCTGCATATGCTGTTGGAAAGGGTGATACTAGCGGTTGAACAGCGTAACCACAAATTTGAGTTCCTGTAACTTCTATTTCTAGTTCTTTCTCATATCTCAATACTTTTAACTTTAAAACTCCAGTTCGAGAAGCTTTTGACAACAAATTCCTTATATCACTCCTTGCCTCATGTCCATTAACACTAAGTATTATATCTTTTTCTTTTATACCTTTCTCTTCTGCTGGGCTGTTTTTAGCTACAGAAACGATAATAGGTGAGAGATAATAGGATTCTCTATATAAATTTTCTTCAAAAAGAATAGCATATGAAGTTTTTAAATTTTCAGGCAAATCTTCAGGCTCGGCTACCATAATTCCAAAAGCAGTAATAATGCTTTCTTTACATACATCTAAGTTTTTAATCAGTATCTGCCAAGCTATATCATGCAAAATTTTTGAGGAAGATGCCATAGTAGAAACTACTATTTCACCTTGCTTCTTGATTTCTTCGTTATAAAAATTAAGATTTTTTTTCGTATAATTATTTCTAGTATCAGAAGAACAAGATACTATTAGCAAGGTAAATATTAAGAAAAAAAACATTTTCATAAAAAATTAATAATTCCCATTACTTTTAAAACAAATCTAAGAATTAAATTTTCTGGAGCGGGCGATGAGATTTGAACTCACGACCTATTCGTTGGCAACGAATCGCTCTACCCCTGAGCTACGCCCGCCTAAAATTTTCCTCTTATTGATATGACAGAAACTTTTCTATTCGTAAAGACTATAAAAATTATTATAATAAAATATTCATTCTGTTTGCTAAATTAAAATAAGATTATATATTATGTTTTACTTCGATTTTTAAAAGTGAGAAATAAATGGATAGTACAGAGGACCAAATTGGATCAGAATTTCCTATTCAATCTGTAGTTAAAAATTCAAATACTGATTCTTTTACCAAAGATGTTATAGAAGCTTCTAAAGAAATGCCTATCATAGTCGATTTTTGGGCAGAATGGTGTGGGCCATGCAAACAGTTAGGTCCTGCTTTGGAATCAGTTATTCAATCTTATGCAGGAAAAATAAGTCTAGTAAAAATTGATATTGATCAAAATCAATCACTAGCCCAACAACTTAGAATTCAATCTGTTCCTACTGTTTATGCTTTTTTTCAAGGACAGCCTATTGATGGATTTTCTGGAGCCCTTCCTGAAAATGAAATCAAAGAATTTGTAGACAAGGTATTAGCTAGTACCGGAGGAGAAAACAAACAACAAATAGAAGAAATGATAATTATTGCAGAAAAAAATTTATTAGATAATAACAAAGAAGAGGCTTTGGACTTGTTTTCCAAACTGTTAGCTCTTGAAGCAAATAATCCTAGAATAATTGCTGGCTATGGGAAATGTCTCATTAGCCTAGATCGTTCCAAAGAAGTTGAAGAACTCTTAGATAGTTTAGAAGAAGATGTAAAGACAGATACGGCTATTCAAAATTTAGAATCATCACTAAAGCTATTGAAAGATAAGAAAAACGCTGGAGATCCTAAGAAATTTGAAAGAAAAGTAATAGAAAATCCTAATGACCATGAAGCAAGGTTTAATCTTGCTGCCGCTTTGTTAGCCTATGAGGTAAAAGAATCAGCAGTAGAACATCTATTAGAAATAGTTAAAAGAAACAGAAAATGGCAGGATGACAAAGCACGAAAAAAAATAGTTGAAATTTTAGCTGCAAATTCTGAAGATAATATATTTACATCAAAAATCAGGCTTAAATTATCAAATATCTTATTTGCATAAATGCTTAAGAATACACAAAATATTGATGATTTACCCAAAATAGTGCCAATATTTCCGCTTTCCGAAGTTATACTTCTTCCTAAGGGACAAATTAAGCTAAATATTTTTGAAAATCGTTACGTTAATATGACTGAGGATTGCCTTGCTTCTGATAG
>CAZNVN010000006.1:14394-35831 GCA_964576635.1 uncultured Rhodospirillaceae bacterium | reverse complement strand
ACCTGCGACCCCCAAATTAGGAATTTGGTGCTCTATCCAACTGAGCTATGAGACCAATGAGACTATGATTCTATTATAAAATGAAAAATAATTTATCGCAGTAAATTTTCTCTATAAAATATAATTAGTTGTCTAGTTAAATATGTTAAAGTATATTTTATGTCTGTAATATATAAATATTTTTTATTCTAAGGGGGAAATAAATGTCAGGTCCTGTTTCGTACGAACTTAAAGACAACGTAGGCGTAATTACTGTAAATAATCCGCCAGTGAATGCACTTTCGCAACCAGTTAGACAAGGTCTTTTTGACTGTTTGAATGAAGCTTTAAATGATGAAGGGGCAGAAGCTATCGTAGTCTTAGGCGCTGGAAGAACATTCATGGCAGGGGCAGATATTTCTGAATTTGGTAAGCCAACTCGTGACCCCGATTTAAATACTGTTATTAATGCCTATGAGAACTCAGACAAACCTACTGTAGCTGCATTACACGGAACACCTTTAGGCGGAGGATTGGAAGTAGCTATGGGTTGTCAGTACAGAGTTGCAAACTCAAAAACACGCTTAGGCCTACCAGAAGTAACTTTAGGTATACTGCCTGGAGCAGGTGGAACTCAAAGACTTCCCCGACTAGTAGGCGTTGAATTAGCACTCGAAATGATAACAAGCGGTAAGCCTATATCAGCAAAAAAAGCTTTGGGAGCAGGACTCGTAAATAAAGTAAGCGATGATGAAGATTTGAGTGCTGCACCTTTGAATGCAGCTGTAAAGTTTGCCAAAAGTATTATTCAGAACAACAGTCACCCAAAAACTAAAGAATCTGCTGACAAAATAACTAATGTTGATTCCAACTTATTTGAAGATACCATTAAAAAAATTACCCCTAGACTCAGGGGAAGAGAAGGACCTTTGCGTTGTATAGAAGCTGTAAGAGGAGCTGTAGATCTTCCCTTTGATGAGGGACTTGAAAATGAAAGAAGGTTATTTAAAATCTCTCATGACTCAGACGAGTCAGAAGCTCTAATTCATTCATTTTTTTCTGAAAGAGCAGCAAATAAAATTCCAGGAATAACTAAAGAGACACCTCTAAGAAAAATAAATAATGGTGTTGTGATTGGCTGTGGAACAATGGGAGGTGGCATTGCCATGAATCTTGCCAATGCAGGTATTCCCGTATCCGTAATAGAAAATGATGAAACCATTCTACAAAAAGGGATGAATATTATTAAATCTAATTATGCAGCAACCGTATCCAAAGGAAGACTAAGCCAAGAGGCAATGGACACTCGTATGTCTCTAATTACGCCCACCACGGACTGGGATTGCATAAAAGATACGGATTTAGTAATTGAAGCAGTGTTTGAAGAAATGAATATTAAAAAAGAAGTATTTAAAAAAATAGACGATTTAGCTAAAGATGGAGCTATTCTTGCATCTAAAACTTCTACATTAGATATTGATGGAATTGCAAGCGTTACAAAACGTCCTGGAGACGTAGTCGGTACACATTTTTTTAGCCCTGCTAATGTTATGAGACTCTTAGAAATCGTAAGAGGTATTGAAACTAAAATAGATGTGTTAGCAACATTAATGCAGCTTGCCAAAAAAATAGCCAAAGTCGGAATAATTGCTGGAAACTGTGACGGTTTTATTGGGAACAGAATGTTTCATGCTTATATTACCCAAGCTCACTTACTTGTAGAAGAAGGGGCTACCCCTGAGCAAGTTGATATAGCTGCAGAATCTTGGGGATGGGCAATGGGACCATTCGCAGTAAATGATCTTGCCGGAAATGATGTAGGTTGGCGTATAAGAAAAGGGAAAGGCAAGGACTACTATAAAGGAAAAAAATACGCGTCTACCGTAGCTGATCGACTATGTGAACTAGGAAGGTTTGGTCAAAAAGTAGGCAAGGGTTTTTACACCTATGATCCTCAAACTAGAAAAAGACAATCAGATCCAGAGGTAACAAAAATCATTGATGATGTAAGAAGAGAAAAAGGGATTAATCCAAGAGCAATTGACAATGATGAAATTTTATCCAGACTTCATGGCGCCCTTGTTATAGAAGGGACTCGTATTTTAGAAGAAGGGCACGCACTTAGATCATCAGATATTGATGTTTGTTATATAAGCGGCTATGGTTTTCCAGCCCATAGGGGTGGACCCATGTGGCAAGCGGATAAAATCGGAATGGATAAATTTGCACAACAAATTGCTAAGCATCGCAATGCAGACGTTTTAACTTGGCCAGAGTCTCAGCTAATGAATACTCTGGCCGATTCAAAAGAAAAGATAGCAAGCTTTATTCCTGACACCTCAAATCCATCTAAAAGAACCTAAGGGAGAAAAAAAATGAGAGAAGCAGTTATAGTATCTACCGCAAGAACACCAATTGGAAAAGCATATCGAGGAGCTTTTAATAATACCCATGGAGCTGTATTAGGTGGTCATGCAGTCAAACATGCAGTTGAGAGAGCTAGCGTAGAGTCATCCGAAGTTGAAGATATAATTATGGGATGTGGAACTCCAGAAGGAGCAACAGGAGTAAACATTGCAAGACAATGTGGAATAAGAGCAGGTCTTCCTGTTACGACTGCAGGTGTAACAGTAAATAGATTCTGTTCTTCTGGAATGCAAACTATAGCCATGGCAGCTCAAAGAATAATAGTTGATAATGTTCCAGTTGCTGTTGCAGGTGGTTTGGAATCCATTAGCCTTGTACAAAATGATCACTCCAACAAACATCACATTCACGAAGATTGGATTTTAAAAAATAAACCTGACCTTTATATGACAATGCTAGAAACGGCGGAAGTAGTAGCAGACAGATATAGTATAAAAAGGGAACATATGGATGAATATGGATTACAAAGCCAGCTTAGGACTGCTGCTGGACAGCAAGCTGGACGTTTTGATGATGAAATAGTTCCCTTAAAAACTACAAAATTAGTTCAGGACAAAGAAACTGGAGAAATTTCAGAACAAGAAGTTGAACTAGATAAAGACGAAGGAGTCAGACCAGATACTAACCTCGAAGGACTAGCATCTTTAAAGCCAGTTCTAGGAGATGATAAAACTATAACTGCTGGCAATGCTAGTCAATTGTCTGATGGTGCTTCTGCATGTGTACTAATGGATGCAAAATTAGCAGAACAGAGAAACATAGAACCATTAGGAACTTTCCGTGGCTTGGCTGTTAGCGGTTTAGAACCAGATGAAATGGGTATAGGTCCTATCTATGCAGTTCCTAGACTTCTTGAAAGACATAATCTTAAAATGGACGATATTGACTTGTGGGAACTCAATGAAGCTTTTGCAGTCCAAGTATTATATTGTAGAGATAAGTTAGGCATACCCAATGAAAACCTAAATGTAAATGGTGGCTCAATTGCTGTAGGACACCCTTATGGAATGTCAGGCTCTCGATTGGTGGGACATGCCCTTATAGAAGGTAGAAGAAGAAATGCTAGATACGTAGTAGTAACTATGTGTATAGGGGGAGGACAAGGAGCAGCAGGCTTATTTGAAGTTAATAATCCCAGCTAAATCAAAAATTCAATCTCTAGAGTTTTATAGGCCTGAATAATATATTTAGGCCTATAATTTTTAAGAAGTGATGGTTACTCCTCCGTCCATAACTATTTTTTGTCCTGTAATAAAAGCTCCTGCTTCTGATGCCAAAAGTACAGCAGCGCCTGCTACTTCATCAGGTATACCTATACGCCTTAGAGGGGCGTTGGCTTCAATCTCAGATAAAACTTTAGGATCCTCCCATAAAGCTCTAGCAAAATCTGTTTTAATTAAGCCCGGACATAATGCGTTAACTGTTATATTTTTGGGACCCCATTCTGTAGCTAGAGATCTTACGAGTCCAAGATCTGCTGTTTTAGAAATAGAATAAGCGCCTAAAACCGAGCTACCCGTTATTCCTGCGATAGAAGAGATAACTATTACTTTTCCACCACCTAAGGTTTCCATATGTGGCAAAACCATATTTGCCATCCATAAATTAGATTTTACATTATTATTCATAATTTTATCAAAAGCTTCATCTGGTATATTTTTTAATGGTCCATAATATGGATTTGAAGCAGCATTTAGGACTAATATATCAATTTTTCCAAGTTTCTCTAATGAGACATCACACAAATTTTGTAGTGCCTCTTTACTGCTTATATTACATTCACACGCATAAGCCTCACTTCCTGATTTTTTTATTTCTTCTACTACTAGATTACACGCATCTATTTTTCTACTTGAAACCATTACTTTGGCCCCATAATCAGCCATGCGAATCGCTATTGCTTTGCCAATTCCTCGGCTTGAACCTGTTACTACTGCTGTTTTTCCTGATAAGTCAAATAACGTATTATTAGTCATATTCCATCTACTCCCTCTAAATTTTATATTATTCAAGAATTGTGTTAATATAGAATATAAGTTAGATTTTTGGTATTTTATTTTTATGGGAAGCAAATAAATAAAATGAATGAATATAGTAAGGTAATAGATCTTAAGAGTTTTCAACCAGAAAAAATACTAAATGAGAAAGAATTAAGAATTCAATTAGCCGCTGCTTATAGAATATTTAATTATTTTAAATGGGATTATTTAATATACGGGCATTTAACAGTAAGAGTTCCAGGACCCGAAAAACATTTTTTAATTAATCCTTTTGGATTGAGATATGATGAAGTTACCGCCTCAAATTTAGTTAAAATTGATATAGATGGTAATATTGTTGAACCTAGTGAGCATCCTGTAAACCCTGCAGGATTTATTATTCACTCTGCAATCCATGCTACTAGAGAAGATGCTCAGTGCGTTATGCATAGTCACACAACTGCAGGCATGGCCGCAGCTTCTCTTAAAAACCCAATAAAAAATATAGATTTTTCAGGCACAATGTTTGCTGATCGTATAGCGTATCATGATTTTGAGGGCGTAACACTTAGAAAAGAAGAATGTAAAAGATTATCCGAAAGCCTTGGAGATAAAGATGTAATGATACTTAGAAATCATGGTCTATTATCCATAGGATCAACTATAGCTCATGCTTTTATAAGACTACATGATCTAGAAAGAGCCTGCCAAGTTCAAATGTTAGCAAGAGCTGTAAACGAAGAAATCATAGAGGTTTCAGATAATATTGCAAAAGCTCATGCTACTGAAATCGCAAATTCTGATAAAGGGGAATTAGCCTTTAAGGCACTCATGAGACTAATGGAAAAGAAAGACCCATCATTCAAAAATTAAAATAAACTTTTTATTTTTTTTGTTATATCCATAGGATCACTTGTATGAGAAAAATGAGTTACGTAATTACCCTTCTTATCCATTAAATATATATAAGACGAATGATCAATTGTATAGTCCAGCTCTGATCCTTCCAGATATACTTTTTTATTATATACCTTCCATGAATCGGCAACTTTTCTTATATTCTCTTCTGATCCTGATAATCCAATTATATTAGAATGAAAGTTTTCAACAAATTCTGATGTTCTAGTAAAATTATCTCTTTCAGGATCTAGTGTAATAAAAACAGAATTAATTTTATCAACATCTTTCCCCATATAATCCAACACGTCACCAATTATCGCTAAACCATAAGGACAGATATCTGGGCAAAAAGTAAAACCAAAAAAAACTAGTAATGGTTTTCCTAGAAACGAAGAATTAGTATATATTTGACCTCCCTTACCTATTAACTCAAAATTTCCACCAATTAAAACTTTTTGTTCAGTATTTTCTTTTATAAAAATATAATCTTTATACTGTTGAGGCAGAAAGAAATACATTAGCATCAATATTATAAATATTAATAATGATAATAAGAGACCTCTATAAATGCCTGTGTAAAATGAATTAAAAATAATCTTTTTTTTCATATATTCTCTCTATATTTTTGTTTTAAGGTATTAAATTTATAAATTTTATTTGCCAGGAATTTTTTATAAAATCTAGTCTGCTAATAGAAATATTGTCTATCCTGAAAGGCAACGAATCCTCAGGAGAAGCATATAAAGCGAAAGAAATTGCTGCTCGAATTGGACCCCCGTGAGAAAAAATCACATAATCACCATTTGAGCCTTTACTTATAATTTTCTTTAAACTATTAACCACCCTTAAATATAAATCATTGTAACTTTCTCCCTCCGGAGGCGTGTGATGTGGATCGCATAGCCAATTAGGGTGATAAACCCCTAACTTTTGTGTTTTCTTATCTAAATCTTCATATTTTAAACCGGCCCATAAGCCTAAATTTTGTTCAGCAAAATTTTTATCTATATTATGACTTACACATTTAAATCCTTGGGCTTCCGTAGCTCGTAACGTCTTGATTGTTCTACTTAATTGAGAAGAGTATACAAAAGAGTTGTCGGGAAGAATATTTGCTAAATTAGAAAACTTGCTTATTTCAGAAACGTCACAGTCAACATCATTATTTCCATAACATCTTCCATCATTACCTTTTACTGGTGCATGTCTTACCCACCAAAACCTCATTTCATACATTTTTATTCTCCATTTCCTAGTAATAAGCCGTGATTTCTTGCGTATGAATACGATAATAATAGGAAACTAATTCCTCCAATCATGTACACTATATTAATTAAAAATGCCTTAAATAATAAGAACATATCAAAGACACCATCAAAATAAGTTAAACGCATACCTTCAAAGATATAAGTTGCTGGAATAACTAAAGATAATGGCTGAAGCCATTCTGGAAGGACTGTTATAGGATAAAATACTCCGCACAACGGTTGTATGAAAAATAAAGCAGCCCAAGCTAAAGTTTCAGCAGATAAACCAAATCTAATCAAAAGAGCACAAATTGCTAAACCTTAAGCCCATCCCATTATTAGTAAATTTACAAAAAATAGTAAAAAACCTATACCTACTTCTGGAAATTGAAAATCAAATAATATAAAAGCAGCTAAACCTGCTCCACCCACACCAATAAGAGTTCTTAAAAAACTTGCAAAAATCAAAGAACATATCAGCTCATAAGGTTTTAATGGGGATACTGCTATATTTCCTAAATTTCTAGACCACAATTCCTCTATAAATGATAAAGTCACACCCAACTGTCCTCTAAACAAAGTGTCCCACATTATTACTGAGGCAATCAAAACACCTGATGCTATAACAAATATATTTGAATTTTCTGAGAGGTATTTACTAAGAAATGCCCATAATGTCATATTTAGGAAAGGCCAATATATTAACTCTAAAACTCTAGGCCAAGAACACATAAATAAATAGAGGTGTCTTAATAACATCGCGTAAATTCTCCTTATAGCTAGAAACATTTCTTATTCCTTTCTAGCAATAGTTAAGAAGACTTCCTCAAGATTAGTTCTTCCATAGTGTTTTATTAACTTTTTGGGAGACCCTTTATCCACTACTTCACCTTTTTTCATTATAAGAACGTTGGAGCAAAGTCTCTCTACTTCTGGCATATTATGGGAAGCTAAAATAATAGTTGCCTTAGTCTTAGATTGATATTTTTCAAGATAAGTTCTTATCCAGTCGGCAAGATCAGGATCTAATGATGCAGTAGGTTCGTCTAAAAAAAGTATTTTAGGATCATTAATAAGTGCTTTTGCCAAAGAAACTCTGGTTTTCTGGCCAGTCGATAATTTGCCTACTCTTCTATCCAATAAGTCTCCTAGATCTAAATCAACAGTTAATTGATCTATTTTTTTATCCAGATTATTTACACCATATAAATGTCCATATACTGTTAAATTTTGTTTTACTGTTAATCTGTGTGGCAGTTCTACAAAAGGTGAGGCAAAATTTATTTTTCTAGAAACCATTTTACGACTGTTATAAACATTATGGTTTAAAATAGTCACTTCACCTATAGTAGGTTTTAAAATACCCATTAAAAGCATAAGTGTTGTAGTCTTTCCTGCCCCATTACTTCCTAGTAATGCCAGAGTAGAAGAATCATTTACAAAAAAATTTAAATCTTTGACCGCATGTATTTTTCCAAAATGCTTTGAAAGGTTCTTTGCCTTAATCACTAAATTTTCCTAATTATTATTTTTATATTTATTTGCAAATTTTTCTCTTATTATTTTCATTTATTAAAAAATCCAAATTTCTTTATTATTATTGGCAATAGCACCATAATTGACAGTCCTATTAAACCAAGTATTGCTTCAAAAGAATATAAATTTTTATGATCTACAAATTCACCTCGTAATATAATTTCTACAGCCCCATGTCCTAGTAAAGAATAAATTATAGATCCAGGTATGATCCCAACAAAAGTTGTAATAACAAATATTCTAAATTTTACACCAATGATGGCTGAAGCAACATTAATGAAAACAAATGGGAAGATTGGCATTAACCTAACAGACAGAAGATAAAAGAAAGCATTCTTATTTATTTCCTTTTTAAACCTATTATATTTTCCTTTAGAGTTAGGCATTTTACTTTTAAATAAAACAACCATGTATGACTTAGCTAAAAGAAAAACTATACAAGCACCTGTTCCTGCAGCTAAAACAGACAAGATGCTTCCTGCAATCCAACCGAAAAGCATAGCTCCTGAAATTGTTATAAACCATGCAAAGGGTAAACAAAAAATAACAACCAAAAAGTATATAATTAAATAAATCAAAGCTGCTAATATATAATTATTTTTTATATAATTAGCCATTTCGTGAAAATAAAAATTTAAATTTTCAAAAGTAAAAATGTTATTTAAAAAAGTATAGCTAAAAATTATTATAACTAAAATTAAAGCTATTAAAAATAAATGTCGATACATATATACCCTTTATCTGTATTTTTTTTTACTTAAACTTTTTGAAAATTAAAAATCTTAAATTGACTACACTAAAACCTTTCTTTATACAAATCGATTATAGTTACATTTTAAGTATTTTATTATATAAGTATAATTTTTATAATATCATCTTATATACCAAAATAAGCAACGGAGAAAAATGAATGAAGCGTACATTCCAACCGAGTCGATTGGTTCGCAAAAGACGCCATGGATTCCGTCTTAGAATGTCTACAAAAAATGGCAGGCACATTTTATCGAGAAGAAGAGCAAAAGGCCGCAAACAATTATCTGCATAAATCATGGCATATGCTTTACCTAGTATAAAAATTCGTGATGATTTTATTAAAATAGCTAAAAAAGGGAAATCATCTTCTCAAAGTGCCTTTATTCTGCAAGCTTTTAATAATTTAGAAATTTCAAAAAATATTAAATTTAATAAGAGAATTGGAATTACAGTTACAAAAAAAATAGGAACAGCAGTAATTAGAAATAGATGTAGAAGAAGATTAAAGGTAGTTGCAAATGAAATAATAATAAATTATGGAAAAGATAGTATTGATTATGTATTAATAGCTAAAAAAGAAACATTAGATAGGGACATAAATTTATTAAAGCTTGACTTAAAAAAGGCTCTTAAAGAACTTGGATTTGAAGGATAATTTAAAATAAATCCATGTTTAAATATTAATTAATAAGGATTAAGTTATGGGAGACCAAAAAAATTTATTTTTAGCTATTCTTGCTTCTTTAGCAATTTTACTTGGTTTTCAGTTTTTGTTCCCTTCCGAGGATAAGACTTCTAATATACAGGAATTAGAACAGCAAGATTCAATTAAACCTATTCCCAGCCAAGAAAAAACAGTTCCTATAGCAAGAAATGAAATAATAAAAAAAACATCCCGTATAAGTATTATGAATCAGTTTGTATCTGGCTCTTTAGCTTTAACTGGTGCAAGAATAGACGATATAATTTTAGAAAACTATTATGAAAATCTTGAAAAAAATTCAGAAAATATTAAGCTTTTTTCTCCTAAAGGTAGCAAAAATTCTTATTTTGCAGAACATGGATGGGTAAGTAATTCTGAAATAGATTTAAAATTACCTAACAATGAAAGCGTTTGGACAACCGAAGAAAGCGATCTTACTAATGAAAAATCTGTAACGCTAGTCTGGGACAATCTAGAAGGTCTTATTTTTAAAAGAACTTTTTCCATTGATAATGAGTACATGTTTACTATTAATCAGACTGTCATTAACAACACATCGAATAGTATAATACTTTATCCATACGGTCTAATCAGTAGGTCTGGAATGCCTGAAACTTCTGGCTTATATATTCTTCATGAGGGTCCAATTGGAGTATTTAACGATAGACTTACTGAAATTGATTATGATGACTTAGAAGAAAACAACAAAATTTCTGAAAAAAGTATTAACGGGTGGCTAGGAATAACAGACAAGTACTGGTTAGCAGCTTTAATTCCTCAAGAGAATGTTGATTTTGAAGGGTATTTTCAAAGCTTTAATGATGGACCCTCAATAAATTTTCAGTCTAGTTACCTAGGTCCTAGTATAGAAATTGTTCCCAACGGCGAAAATAACTATATTAGCAAACTTTATGCAGGTGCGAAAGAGGTGGCAATTTTAGATAAACATGAAAAATCTGGAATTCCCATGTTTGATAAAGCTGTAGACTTTGGTTGGTTTTACGTTATTACTAAGCCTCTTTTTTACCTTCTAGATTTTTTCTCAAAAACTTTTGCCAACTTAGGTTCCTCTGGCAATGTAGGACTTGCGATTATTGCTCTGACTATATGTATAAGAATAGTATTATTTCCTTTAGCAAATAAGTCATTTAAATCGATGAGTAAAATGAAAGTTCTACAACCAAAAATGGTGGAAATAAGAGAAAGATACTCAGATGATAAAGTAAGAATGCAAAAAGAAGTAATGGAATTATACAAAAGAGAAAAGGCCAATCCTTTAGCTGGTTGTTTACCAATTCTTTTGCAAATTCCTGTATTCTTTGCCTTGTATAAAGTGCTTTCAGTAACAATAGAAATGCGCCATGCCCCTTTTTATGGATGGATAAAAGATTTATCTTCCCCAGATCCTTATTCTATATTTAATTTATTTGGGTTAATTCCAATAGACTTGCCGTCTTTTTTAATTATAGGAATTTGGCCTTTACTAATGGGAGCTACAATGGTTCTTCAGTTTAAATTAAATCCAACACCTCCCGACCCAGTTCAAGCCAAGGTAATGGGCATGTTACCATATATTTTTATCTTTTTATTTGCCCAATTTGCTGCGGGTTTAGTAATATATTGGACGTGTAATAATATTTTATCTATTGCACAGCAGTGGATAATTATTAAAAAAACAGAATCGTCAAAGTAATTAATAATAATCTAGGAAAAATAAATTGATTACTAATTTGGGAGAAAATAACAGTTTGGTTTTCGGACAACAAGTGAATCATTTTAGTGCTGTTTCTAATATTCAAAATATGCCTAATTCTCATATACCAGAAATTTGTTTTGCCGGCAGATCAAATGTAGGAAAATCAAGTCTAATTAATGCAATTTGTGAAAGAAAAAATATTGCAAGAGTTTCTAATACACCTGGAAGGACTCAAATAATTCATTTTTATATTGTGCAAAACAAACTATTTATAACTGATCTGCCTGGCTATGGATATGCAAAGGCACCTAAATCAAAAATTATAGAATGGAACAAGCTTATAGAACAATATCTTATTACAAGATCAAGACTACAAAGGGCTTTTATATTAATTGATGCTAGACATGGAATAAAAGAATCGGATCATAAAATGATGATTTGGCTTAATAATATTGCCTTAAATTTTCAATGCATTTTGACAAAAATAGATAAGGTCACTAATTCAAAGCTTAATATAATTGTTAAATCAATAAAATTAGAAATTCAAAAATACACGCCCGCACATCCTGAGATAATTTCAACTAGCGCCAAAAAGAATATTGGTATAAACAAAATTAGAGGACACCTCAATTTAATTACCAAAAATTTTAATAATACTGAATTAGAAAATAATGACACTTAAAAATAAAGAAATTATAGATATAGCGAATATCGCGAATACTAGTAAGGAAGAAGTTGTAAAATACTCTCAACTATATAAAGACAAAACCATTGTCATTAAATATGGTGGACATGCAATGGGAGACAAAAAGCTTTCTTCTAGTTTTGCTAAAAATATTGTTTCGTTAAAAAAGTTAGGAATTAATCCCGTTTTAGTCCATGGGGGAGGGCCACAAATTGGCTCTATGCTTGATAAGCTTAACATAAAATCCTCATTCATTAATGGATTAAGAATCACTAGTGAGGAGATAGTAGATATAGTAGAAATGGTACTAGCTGGATCTATAAATAAAAACATAGTTTCTAGAATTAATGCTGTAGGTGGACTAGCAGTAGGATTATCTGGGAAAGATGCAAATTTAATTATTGCCAAAAAGCTTATTAGTCACATAAAGGACCAAAACTCAAATATAGAAAAAGTTTTAGATATAGGATTTGTGGGACAACCAGTAAAAATAAATTCTTCGATAATTAATACAGTTTCTAAAGCTGGCTTCATACCTGTTATTTCTCCGATAGGTTTGGGAGAAAAAGGAGAGACCTTTAATATAAATGCCGATACAGCGGCAGGATCTATAGCTAGCGCTTTAAAAGCAGAAAGAATCCTTCTCTTAACTGATGTTCCTGGAGTTTTAGATAAAAATAAAAAGCTAGTTTCCACTCTTTCAAAAAATCAAATAGAAAATCTGATCAATAATAATATCATTACCGGTGGTATGATACCTAAAATAAAAACTTGTATAGAAACTTTAAATTCAGGAACTAAGGCTGCAGTAATCATTGATGGAAGAGTTCCGAATGCCATTTTAAAAGAAATTCTGACCGATGTTGGTTCTGGAACTTTGATAAGTTAAAGTTTTGAAAAAAATTAGCCCCATTAATTTAAAAGATATTAGATATTGGGTTTTTGATTTAGATAATACCTTGTATCCATCCGAATCCAATTTATTTTCTAAAATTGATGAGCGAATGAAAAAGTTTATAATGAAAAATTTATCATTAGATCATGAGCAAGCTTATAGATTACAAAAAAAATACTATTTAGATTATGGGACTACATTAAACGGTTTAATGTTAAATCATTCAATAAATCCTATAAATTTTCTAGACTATGTACATAATATCAACATAGATAATATTGAGCCTAACTTTAAATTAAATAATGCTTTAAAAAAGCTCAAAGGAACTAAGTATGTTTATACAAATGGCTCAAAAAATCATGCCATTAGAGTACTTAAAAAATTAAATATATTTGAACATTTCAATGATATATTTGATATAGAAGCAGCCAATTTTATCCCTAAGCCAAAAATAGAATCATTACATAAGTTAATAAATAACTACAAAATTGAGCCCATAAAAGCCGCCTTCTTTGAAGATATTTCTCGCAATTTAATAAACCCTAAAAAAATAGGATTTAAAACTGTTTTGGTATTAAACAAATCACATACAAATATAAAAAATAAACTTTTTTCCTTAAAAGAAGTTGAAAGAAAATATATTGATTATATCATTAATGATATAACAAAATTTCTTTATAAAATAAATTTAGACATAAGCAATTAAATGTCTTATTTATGTTGATCTGTTAACAGCTTATTGGATACGGACAATTGGATAATCATATGGATAGTAAAATATTATATTTAAAAAATTCAATTGAGCAGTTATGGAATGAAAAAGAAAGTGTAGGAACCTCATCCAGTGAAGAAACAAAGAAAGTTATACAAGAAACTCTTGGACTACTTGATAATGGTATTCTAAGAGTTAGCGAGAAAATTAACGGAATTTGGAAAGTAAATGAATGGCTAAAAAAAGCTGTTTTACTTTCATTTAAAATAAAACCAGTAGATATAATCGCTGGTGGTCCAGGTAATTCAAGCTGGTGGGATAAGATTCCTTCTAAATTTTCTAATTGGACAAAAAAAGATTTTAACAAGAATAATTTTAGGACCGTTCCTGGTTCTATAGTTAGGTATAGTGCCTATATTGCTCCAGATGTAGTTTTAATGCCTTCTTTTGTAAATTTAGGTGCTAGAGTAGAATCTGGTACCATGGTAGATACATGGACTACTATAGGATCATGTGCACAAATTGGAAAAAACTGCCATATTTCTGGAGGAGTAGGTATAGGAGGCGTATTAGAGCCTTTACAAGCTTCTCCTGTAATTGTTGAAGATAATTGTTTTATCGGAGCAAGATCAGAAATAGCAGAAGGTGTAATAGTGCAAGAAGGTGCTGTAATATCTATGGGCGTATATATCGGAGCTTCAACAAAAATAATTGATAGAAAAACTAATAAGGTACATATGGGAACAGTACCATCTTATTCTGTAATAGTTCCTGGATCTATAAAAACAAAAGATAATTTATCACTATATTGTGCCGTAATCGTTAAAACTGTGGATGAAAAAACTAGATCTAAAACATCCATTAATGATCTTCTGAGAGACTAATAAAGACCTTCTCTTTTTTTAGGTCTCGCCATTAGTTTATCTGCTACTGATTTAGGATCGCAGTTCTCGTATATTATAGAATAAATTCCACTCAAAATCGGCATTTCTATTGAATTCTTCTTAGCTATGTCATATACCGCTCTAACAGTATAGTAACCCTCAGCAATAGTTATTGTTTCTTTAATAATATTTTTAATATTTTTTCCTTCTCCAATAAGCTTACCTAACTTAAAATTTCTTGATAGCTCACTATTGCAGGTTAAAATGGCATCTCCCAGACCAGATAAACCAAAAATTGTTTCTTTATTTCCTCCCATTTTAACACAAAACCTCATCATCTCTACAATCGCTCTGGCAATAAGTGCAGCAACTGCACTTTGTCCAAAATTAATTCCTTTAACTATACCACAACCTATAGCATAAACATTTTTTATAGCTCCTCCTACTTGTACGCCTATCAAATCATCGCTGTGATATAAGCGAAGTTGCTTAAACTTTATTTTTTCCGAAATTTCTTCAGTAAGTTTTAATGATTTTGAAGCTAGAACTAAAGCAGCAGGCATACCTAAAGCAACTTCCTTAGCAAAAGAAGGACCTGATAATATTCCATAGTTTAAATCTATGTTAACTTCCTCTAATATATTGCTTAATAAATTGCCTGTTTTTTCTTCAATTCCTTTTGAACAAATAACAATCGTCATTTGATCATTTAAAAATTTCTGATGACTAAATAATATATTTCTAAAATATTGGGCAGGAGTTACATAAAATATTACGGGAGCTATTGCTTCATCTAGTTTGTTAGTCCCATAAATATTTTTATTTAAATTTATATTAGGTAAATATAAAGAATTGCTTTTATTTCTGTTTAATTCTTTTGCCACTTCTTTTTCTTTAGACCAAATAATAACCTTCTTTTTACTATCTTTCGCTACAGTATTGCCTAATGCAGTGCCCCAGGCTCCACCTCCTATTATAGCGTATGAGAATCTCATATTTTAAGTCCTTCTAGAGACCATCTTGCCCTAGCATCAAAAGCATAATCACTTTTTGTTCCTAATAATCTATGTTCTATACCAGCCCACGCTATCATTGCACCATTATCGGTACAATATTTTGAGGGAGGAACAACAAGAGCAAACCCTCCCTCCTCAGCAATATTTTCTAGTGTAGATTTTATATATAAATTAGAAGCTACTCCACCTGCAGCTGCTATAATTTTTGAGTCTGGATTTTTATGAGAAAATATTTCTATGGCATTTCTCATTTTTTCTGCAATAACTTCACATACAGTGTATTGAAAAGATGCTGCTATATCAGCCTTGACTTGAGCGCTAAGAGGAGCATTCCTTTCAGCTGTCTGTCTAACTGATGTCTTTAGACCTGAAAATGAAAAATTACAACCCTTCTTGCCTTCTAAAGGCCTAGGAAATTTAAATCTTTTTTCGTTACCAGATTTTGCTAGTTTTTCTAATTCAGCTCCTCCCGGATATCCAAGCCCTAACAATCTGGCAGTTTTATCATATGCTTCTCCCAAAGCATCATCTAAAGTATTTCCAATAATAATATGTTTTCCAGGACCTTCAACTGATAAAAACATGGTATGCCCTCCTGAAATAAGGAGCAAGAGATAAGGAAATTCTATCTTATTTGTCAGCCTAGGAGTTAATGCATGAGCATCTAAATGGTTTATCGCAAGGAAAGGTTTTTTAGTAGATATTGAAATTGCTTTTGCAGTGGTTAAACCAACTAATAATCCTCCTATTAATCCAGGTCCTGCCGTGGCTGCAATAGCATCAATATCTTTTATAGCAAAGTCTGTTTTATTGAAAACATCCATGATAATTTTATCACATAACTCTACATGGCTCCTTGCTGCCAACTCTGGAACCACTCCTAAATACTTTCTATGAGTATCAAGTTGAGAATGAATAGATTCAGACAAAATTTTATGTTCTGAGTTAACTATCGCTGCGGCCGTTTCATCACAACTTGTTTCTATACCTAAAACTATCATATTACCCTGAATATTAATTATTACATTTATTTATTATCTTAAAGTATAGTAATTATTAAATATGCAAAAATATAATTTTAATAATCATTTAGTTAGAATTGGGAGCCGAACTAGTCCTTTAGCTGTATGTCAAGCAAACGAAGTAAAACAAAAAATAATTCAAAAATCTGAAATTATAAAATTTCGTACTTCTGGAGACAAGATAGTTGACAGTAATTTATCAGATCACGGAGGAAAAGGACTTTTTACTAAAGAATTAGACGAAGCTTTAAAAAACTGTAAAATTGATATGGCTGTTCACTCTCTTAAAGATGTTCCTACTTTCATAGAAGATATATTTAAATTGTCTTATATTTTACCAAGAGAAAATGTCAGCGATGTTTTAATTTCCGATGGAAATATAAAAAATATCCAAGGTTTACAAAAAAATGCTATATTAGGAACTAGTAGCCCTAGAAGGATAGCCCAAATAAAACGAGTACGCCCTGACTTAAATGTTATTCCTCTAAGAGGCAACATTGAAACTAGAATAGCGAAAATAAAAAAAGATAATTTAGATGCTATAATTATTGCTTTGGCAGGTATAAAAAGGTTAAAAATTAAAAAAAGTGCAGAAATACTTAAATCAGATGAGTTTATGCCAGCTGCAGGACAAGGAATTATAGTAGTACAATCACTAAAGAAAAATAAGATAATAAATAAAATACTATCAAATCTAGAAATTACAAATGTCCGTCATCAAGCTACAGCAGAGCGCGCAACATTAAAAATCTTAGAAGGAAATTGTAACTCATCTATAGCTACTTTAAGTTCAATAAAAAATAATACTCTTACTCTTTACGCTCGCATATATTCTGCCCAAGGGAAACATATGATTGAAGCAAGTAATGAAGGTCCTATAAACCAGTCTATTAAAATTGGTAAGGACGTGGGTAAACAACTCATAAAGAAGGGTGCACAAAAAATACTTGAATCATGCTCATAAACAATAAAAACACTATCATAATTTTACGAACTCAAGACCGAGCAAAATGTTTAGAAACCTTACTTACCTCTAATGGCTATAATGTAATCATAGAACCAGTAATTAAGGTAATTCCATATAAATATATCCCTACTGATTTCAAAAAGATTGACGCAATAATGCTCACAAGTGTTAACAGTATTAAAATCCTCAACAAGCATATCAATAAAAATATTAAAATTAATATCAAAGCATACTGTGTAGGAGAAATTACTGAAAAATGGGCAGAAACAAGTGGTTTTAATTGTATTAAAACTAATGCTTACTCCGGTAAAACTTTAGAAAAAGCTATTTTAAAAGATGCAATTCACTTTAAAAATAAAATTATTATTTATGGCGGAGAAAGTATAGCTCATAATCCTATTCCCGCGTTCGAAAAAAAAGGAATAAATTATGAAAGAATAATTTTATACAAAACAAGTCCTATTAAAAAACTATCAAATAACTGCAAGCACCATATACTAAATAGCAAAGTTTCACATATACTATTTTATTCTCCTAATATTGCTAAAACATTTTTAACTTTAACTAAAAATTATAATTTTTCTGACATAACTGCTATATGTTTAGGAAAAAAAATAGAAAATATACTGGAAAAATATAATTGGAAAAAAATTCTAACTATGAATAATATTACCCCTAAAGACTTTGCAAATTCAATAATAAAAGATAATATGTAAATATCATTAAGTTAAGCCATAAAATATAAAATAAAATGAGAACCTCTTATAAATGACTAATACTAATATTAAGGATCTTATAAAAGAACTAGGAGGAACAAATGAGATTTATACATTTATTTCTTCAAAAGGTTTACCTTTAAAGATTGCTTCTATATATAAATGGAAAAAAAATGGAATTCCTCATAGGTATAGGGATTTAATTAGAGACTTAGCTCATAAAAAAAATATCAAATTTGAAGATAATATTTTTGAAAATTACAAAGCAACAGATACAACTATCACTGATGATAAGATAACTACAGAGCAAAATATTAACAAATCAAATATTCACTCTTTTAAATATCTTCATCCTGCTGTTACCATTTTAATGTTGATTGTGTTATTAGGATCATCATTATATTTTATTAATATAAAATATGATTTGGAAAATAAAATTCATAAATTGGAAAAAATAATTTCCAATACATCTGTTAATGATGATTTGAATAAGTTTAAAGATTCTACAAAGGATAATTTATATAAAATAGAAGAATTAAACGCTTATGTAAAAACCAATGAAAACATAATTAAAGAAAACCAGGCTCAATTAGCTGAATTATCGGAAAAACTAAATAAAAATATTTTATCACTTAATAAAAATTTTGATTCTATCGAAAATTACACAATAAGTAATAAAAATACTCTGTATTTGAAAATTTTAACGCTTTTAATATTAGAAAAGCAGAACATTAATAATGGTAAAAATTTAGGTGATATAACTAAATACTTAAATAACTATATTAAACAAATAGATAGTCCAGAAAACATTAAAAAAGCTTTTTATAATATAGAAACATTGAGGAAAGAAAAAATTATAACTAAGTCTGAACTTAAATATGAGATTATATCATTAATAAAAGATTCAAATAAATTGTATAATAACTTAGAAACGCCTAAAACATTAAAAGACAAAATAAAATACTATTCAAGAAAATTTATTAGGATAGGAAAAACTAATAATAAATTAAATAATCAAAAAATTACAAATGATCTTTTGAAAGCGTTGGAAAACAATAAATTTAATCATATTTTAGATATTTCCAAAGAATTAGAAAAAAATTCCAATTTAACTCATAATATTAAATATATAATTTGGGTAAAAAATTTAGAAAAATTAATTTTATTAGAACAATCTTTTGATTTAATTATTAATTGGCTGATTATCAAGGGCAAACTAATTGATTAAACTTATTCTTATATTTATTACTCTTATCGCCTCAGGCTATACAGCTGCCTTTCTCAATGATGAACCAGGACAAATAATTATCGAATGGTACGGCTGGTTTATTGAATCTTCTGTTGCTGCCATAATATTAATAGCATTAACAACCATAATAATAGTGTTTTACTTTTTTAAGCTTCTATACTCCTTGATTAAAATGCCCAAGAACATTAAAAAGAAAGTAATAGAAAGTAGAAATAAAAGGGGCATGAGTGCTTTATATTCTGGTTTATCTGCAATTGCCATGAATGAAAAAGACTTGGCTGAACTTTATTATAAAAAAACTAAAAATCTAATTAAAGATGGTCCCTTAAAATTATTATTAGAGAGGGAAATCATTGAAAAGAAAGATAAAGAACCAATACAAATTGCTGTTTTAGAAAAAATGCTTTTACATCCAGAAACTAAATTATTGGCATTAAAGAATTGGATAAATTACTCCATAAAGAAAGATGATAAAGAAAAAGCCTTTCAACTAGCCAAATTAATTCCTATAGAAAAAGATACACCAAAATGGTTTTTTGAAAAAATAATCTTACTAAGAGTCTATGAAAATAACTGGCAAAATATTATTAAGATTATTAAATTTATGTATAAATATAAAAAAATAAATAATAGAGAAAAAAAAGATCTATTGGGGAAGATACACTATGGAAAGGCTTTACACGATCAATCTAAGGGCAATATAAATCCTGCATTAAAAAGTATATCTCTTTCTTTTCGATATGATCCTGAGTTTTCTCCTGCTGTAGCTACAAAAGCTTCATTATTATTTATAAAAGATAAAAATAAAGGCTTAAAATATGCTGAAAGAGTATGGGGAAAGGCTCCTAGCCCTGACTTACTTAATTTTTTTCTAAAAATTTATAAAAACTACACTCCATTACAAATGTTAAATTATATTAACGAAATATCTATAAAAAATAAAAGCAATAATTACAGTAATTATGCTATTTGTCACTTAGCTATCAAAGCACATGCATGGCCTAAAGCAAAAAGCTATTTAGAAAAAATTTCCAAAGATAATTGGACAAAAAATATGTACATTATGATGTCCAAAATTGATGATATGGGACACGGAAATTTAAAAATGTCTAAATTTTGGATGAAGAAATCAAAATCTGCTATGATAGATTCTAGTTGGGGATGTATGTCTTGTTCTTATGTTTCTGAGACTTGGAATCTTATTTGTCCTAAGTGTTACAGCTTAAATAAAATGAAGTGGGATCAATTTACTGTTCACAAAACTCAAACTATTTCAAAAAGAAACAAAACAGATTCTAGTAAAAATTTAAAAGAAATCATCCACAAACAAAGTACAGAGAATGCTGCTAGAGGTATTTTAAGCGAACTGAAGGACGGTATAGAGAGATAATGAAAATTATTATAAAAATAACAATAACCTTTATTCTTTTATTAATTCCACTTTGTGTATATGGGCAAAATTATGCAGATATGATAATAGTGCAAAAATCTGAGAGAATGCTTAAGGTTTTAAAAGAAGGAAAAGTCATTAAAACTTACAGCATAGCTCTTGGTTTTGAACCCATAGGACATAAGCAAAAACAAGGAGATGGAAAAACTCCAGAAGGATTATATTATATAAATAAAAAACTGCTTAATAGTGATTTCCATATAGCACTTCAAATCTCTTACCCAAATAAGTGGGATATAAGAAAGGCTCAAATACGAAATATTAGTCCTGGAGGATCAATAATGATACATGGACAATCTAACAAAATAAATTCTACACAAGATTTGGATTGGACTAATGGTTGTATTGCTGTTACTAACACTGAAATTGAAGAAATTAGTAAATTTGTGAGAATACAAACTCCAATATACATAAAAAAATAATTTCCATTTAGGAAATGTCTCGTATTACTTTAGTTGCTTTTCAAGAAACCTTATAGTCTGGAACACTTGAAATCGGAAAGTATCCGTCTTCGGTTAAGGATTGTACTAAGCTGTTTGTATTAACTATACTCAGAGGTTCTATAGGTGGACGAACCCTACGCCAATTATCATCCTCTGTAATAGTTGCGATAATGGACTT
>CAZNVN010000006.1:0-14384 GCA_964576635.1 uncultured Rhodospirillaceae bacterium | reverse complement strand
ATAATTTTACGACGTCTAGTTATTGCCAACTGATTCTCTTCTCCTTTATTATATTGAAAATTATCATATACAGATCGAATTGCAGATGCATTGACATTAGCAACTGCCGTAATTGTACCACATCCTCCAGCAAGTAAATTTTTTCGTAAAAATTCTTCCGTCCCACTAAAAACTTGAAATTTGGGATGAGATCTTAGAAGTATTTCAGTATATGACCATTCTCCAGAAGAATCCTTTAGACCTACCACAAAGTTGGGGTAAGCTTCTGCCAAACGTTTTACCAAGGAAAGGTCTAAAGGCACGCCAGAAACGGGCGGAATGTGATAAAGATATATCTTAAGAGCATCATAAGCAACTTGCTCAATCACTTCTGAAAATGCTCTAAATAATCCTTCTGCACTAACATTTTTATAATAGAAGGGTGGGAGCATTAGTACGCCTCTGCAACCAAGTTGAACAGCATGTCGAGTCAATTGAACACTATCGGTTAACGCTGTACATCCGGTACCTGGCACAATTATTGATGCATCAATTCCCGACTCTACGAGAGCATCCAGAAGAATCATTCTTTCTTCTACTGATAATGAGTTTGCTTCGCCCGTAGTACCGAAAACAGCTAACCCATGACAACCATCATCTAAAACTCTATGACAATGTTGGATAAAACGCTTCTTATCAGGCCTCAGTTGCTCATCAAATGGTGTTACGACTGGACAAAAAACACCTTTAAGGGTTGTGGTAGTTCTATTCACAATTCCTTCTTTCTTAATATTCTTATCTTCCATCGCAATAAAATCAGATTAAAACTTATCGTTCTAAAATTTTCTCACAAATCCCCCTGAAAATCAAGGCAGGTTGATTCCCTCCAAACAAACCAGGGTAAGTCTTATTGTCATCTCTTCCTACCCATACTCCTATTATTATATCACCCATATAACCTATAAACCACGCATCTTTAAAATCTTGTGTAGTACCCGTCTTTCCTCCTAAAAGTATATCCTCATCTAAAATAACTCTTGGTTTTGCACGACGTGCAGTTCCTTCATAAATTGAATATTTTAAGATTGAACGCATAGAAGAATGTATGTTTTTTCTCATAATAGCATTCCTAGATACCAAATTTCTTTTATACAAGATATTTCCTTTTCTATCTATTATTTCAGTTACTCCATAAGGGAAAGTTGCCTTTCCTCCTGAAACCACAGAAATATAGGCATTAGTCATTTCAATAAGAGATACTCCTTGAGTTCCTAAGGTTAAAGATCTTTCTGGTTTTAATTTTGCCGATACACCCAGCTTCTTAGCCCAGTTAATAATATTTTTTCTACCAACTATTTCTTGTATTCTTACAGCTGCAACATTAGAAGAAGTTCCAAAAGCTTCATATAAAGTAATTTTTCCCTTGTATTTTTTATTATAGTTTTGAGGACTCCAACCTTCTAAATCCAATGGAATATCATCAACCATATCAGATATAGTTAAACCTAAATCAAAAGCTGTCACATACGTAAAAAATTTAAATACAGAACCAGGTTGTCTTTTTGCCTGAGTACCCCTATTGTATTGACTTTTATAGTACGATCTGCCACCTAACATTGCTTTTAAAGCACCGCTTGAATCCATAACTATTACAGCTACTTCTAATTCTTCTTTATTTTTAAGTACATCAAACACAGCTTTTTCAACATAACTTTGTAAATTAGCATTAAATGTTGTCTTTATAATTAAATCAGAAGAGCTACTTGCGTAACTTGAAGAACGTCTATATACCCAGTCAGCATAATACCGATTGTGCATACTACCCTTCTTTACAACTACCAATTTATTTATCTTTTCCGATGAACTTTTAAATTGCTTTTCACTTATATAACCATATTCAAGCATTTTTTTTATTACTAACTCTGCTCTTTTACGATTTTTTTTTATAGAGGTAATTGGATTTAAGCGAGATGGCGCTTTTAAAGAAGCAGCTAATATAGCAGATTCTTGTATATTTAGATCCTTAGGTGATTTAGAAAAATAATTTTTTGCGGCGCTTACTATTCCATAATTTCCTGAACCAAAATAAGCTCTGTTAAGATATAAGGATAATATTTCTCTTTTCTCAAGTGACTGTTCTAGTTTAAATGTAATTAATAATTCACGTATCTTTCTTATAAGACTTTTTTCTGGATCCAAAAATAATAACTTAGCGAGTTGTTGAGTTATTGTTGATCCACCTTGAACTACATATCCTTCGGATAAATTTACAATTAAAGCCCTTATTATTCCCCTGACATCAATACCAAAGTGCTCATAAAAACGATGATCTTCGATAGAAATGACAGCATTTAATAAATTTATAGATATATTCTCTATAGAAGCATGTCCCGAATATATATCGCCATATGTAGCAATTGTATTCCCGTCTTCTGACTTAATTGTAATTGAAGATTGTCTGGAATTGAGAGAAAAATCTTTTAAGTCTAAAGATATATGATTAAACCATACAAAAATAAAAACTATTGTTCCTAAAAGGAGTAATAAACAATATAAAACAATTTTATTTATTTTTTATACCCAATTTATCTAACTAAGCATCAATATTTTCTGCTTCTAACGCTCTTTCCTGAATAAATTTTCTTCTATTCTCTACTTCTTCTCCCATAAGCGTAGTAAATAACTCATCTGCATCCGAATCATCTGGAACATCTACTTGCAGTAAAGTTCTAGCTTCAGGATCTAAATTTGTTTAACATAATTGATCTGGATTCATATCTCCCAAAACTTTATAGCGCTGAATCGATATACCCTTGTGCGCTAACTCTATGGATTTATTATATAGATCAGAAGGACCTAATATGGGATAAGTATTATCATCATATTTTAATTCAGCCCCTTTAAAATATGCCTCCTGCAATTCATATTTATTTTTATCTAACTTACGTGCCTCCATAGAATCTAAAATATTTTCTCCAATATCAAATTTAGTAACTACTCCTCTACGATTATGTTCAAATAAATATCTTTTTCCCGTACTATCATAAGAGCCACTCCAACCTGCTTCTCCTGTAATGGCATTTTTATTCAATGTTTGTGTTATAAAATTGACAACTACTTTTGCTTTTTCTTCGTCATATAACAAATCTTTACTCAGAGCCCCACAGATTGCAATACACTCTATTAAGTCTTTATTCGTTCGTCTTGCAAGTGTCTTTATAGAATTATGTTGAGTCTTAGCAGAAAGTATTAAATTAGATAAATCTGTTGATGTTCTAGCCTCACCTCCATTAATATTTAAAACCGCATCTGTAACAAGTTGTCTAATTAAAAAAGAATCTAATTCATCTTCATCTTTCAAATATACTTCACTAGATCCTTTTTTGATTTTAAAAAGAGGGGGCTGTGCTATATATAAATGTCCACCTTTGACAATATCTTTCATATGTCTATAAAAAAAAGTCAAAATTAAAGTTCTTATATGACTTCCATCTACATCAGCATCTGTCATAATTATGATCTTATGATAGCGTAATTTATCTATATCAAAGTCTTCTTTTATTCCCGTACCTAATGCCGAAATCATAATTCCTATCTCATTGGATGATAGAACTCTTTCAATCCCTGCTCTCTCAGAGTTTAGAATTTTTCCTCTTAAAGGAAGCACAGCTTGCGTTTCTCTTGATCTACCTTGTTTAGCAGAGCCTCCCGCTGAATCACCCTCCACTATAAATAATTCTGATTTCTCTGGATCTTTTTCTTGGCAATCTGCTAGCTTTCCTGGCAAACCAGAAAATTCTAAAGCTCCTTTTCTCCTAGAGAGCTCTCTAGCTTTTCTAGCTGCCTCTCTGGCTGATGATGCATCTAAAACTTTTTGAATAATAATTTTAGATTCAGAAGGGTTCTCTTCTAACCAAGCTGTAAGATTTTCTCCAACTAAACCTTCTACTACAGGTCTCACTTCAGAAGAAACTAATTTATCTTTAGTTTGCGAAGAAAATTTTGGATCTGGAACTTTAAGTGATAGGACTGCGGTAAGGCCTTCCCTCATATCATCACCGGTTAAATTAACTTTACCTTTTTTAGCGAATGAATTCTCTTGGCTATACTTGGTAATAGCTCTAGTTAAAGCTGCTCTAAAACCTGCTAAATGGGCTCCTCCATCTCTTTGGGGGATATTATTCGTAAAACAAAGTACATTCTCATAGTATCCATCATTCCAACCAAGACTCAATTCTAGTTCTATATTATTCCTAACACCCTTTATAAATATTATATCTTGATGAATGCTTGTCTTTGATCTGTCCAGCCATTCTACAAAGGATTTTATTCCTCCTTCATAAAATAAATTTACTGTAGTAGGCTCCTCATTTCGATCATCTATGAGATCTATTTTTACTCCAGAATTTAAAAAAGCCAGTTCACGAAGTCTTTTTTCTAATATAGAAAAATCATATTCTGTGGAAGAGAAAATCGAATCTGATGGCAAAAAATTTATATGTGTTCCTGAAATTTCTTCTGATTTGCCAATTTCTCTTAAAGGACTGGAAGCATCACCTAAATTAAAATCCATGTAATACTCTTTGTTATCTCTATAAATTTTAAGCTTAAGTTTTTCTGACAGCGCGTTTACAACACTAACTCCTACACCATGTAATCCTCCAGACACCTTATAGCTATTTTCATCAAATTTTCCACCTGCATGTAACTTTGTCATAATAACTTCTGCTGCCGAAACACCTTCTTCAGGATGAATGCCAGTCGGTATACCCCTTCCATTATCATGAACAGATACGGAACCATCAGAATTTAAAATTACTTCTATCTTATCACAGTGTCCTGCAAGAGTTTCATCTATAGCATTATCAACCACCTCAAAAACCATATGATGCAAACCTGTTCCATCATCAGTATCTCCAATATACATCCCTGGTCGTTTTCTAACAGCGTCTAAGCCTTTTAATACCTTAATGGAATCTTCATCATAATGACTTGAATTATTTATATCTTCTAGACTCATTTATGCCTCAGCTCATAAGAACTTTTATCTATATTATTTAAATCTATTATATAGGATTTTCTACCAAATGTCATATAATGACTTGCTTCTGTACTAGTCATCCAAGCTTGTGTTTCAATATCTAATATTTCAGACGATAATGCATCTCTTTGAATATCATCTAGGTGAGCAAAAACTTCATCTAAAAGTAATATAGGTGATTTTCCATGAAAATCTTTAGAAGCTCGAACAGCCGCCAGGATTATAGATATCAGCAACCCTTTTTGCTCTCCTGTAGAACATAAGTAAGCTGGGATTTTCTTTTCTTTGTATTCAACAATCAATTCTGTCCTATGCGGACCTATACTAGTCGTCCTCCTCAGAGAATCAAGGGATCTAGAATTAAATAGTTTTTCTCTATATATTTCTTTAGAATTATTAATATTAGTGTTTTCCATATATATTTCTTCTAGATCCCCCACCAAAGAAACCTTAGCTGTTGGAAACACTACCCCACTATTTTTTTTATCGTTTAATTTCTCATTCAGAAGAGACAGCATTTTATTTCTATTAGCAATTATATTTATTCCAAAGTCTACTATCTGCTTTTCAACATTTTCTAGCCACCTAGAATCTGCTTCATTGTCTTTCAAAAGATTGCTCCGTTCCCTAACCACCTTATCATAAAGACGAATCAGTTTGGAATGTGTGCTAAAAAAATTCCATGTTATTCGATCTATAAATTTTCTTCTTATATTTGGAGTATCAATAAACACCCTATCCATTAAAGGAGTTAGTGATATTATTCGCACATAGTTAGTAAGTTCTAATTGTGTAATATATAGATTCTCATTAATTTTTATCTTTCTTACTCGGCTATCCTCTTTATTGAAAGCTGTTCCAATTTGAACTTTTTCCTCTCCATCAAATAATTCTGTATATATCCCAAAATAATTTGACTTATTAAATGTCATATCTGAAAATTTTGCGGACCTTATTCCTCTTCCAGGTTGCATAACAGAAATCGCTTCTATAATATTAGTTTTTCCAACTCCATTTCTACCTACTAAAGAAATAGATGAATCTGGTAATTCTAAGTTTAATCTTTCAAAATTTCTATAATTAGTGAGCTTTAGTTTGCTAATATATGAAAACAACTTTTTAAACTTGTATATAAGTTTCTAACTAAATAAGATTCTATAAATATTATTTTAGGCATAATTTAAACTCGCATCGGCATTAGTACAAACAAAGCACTTTCATCTTCTTCATCAAATATAAGCGTAGGAGAAACTGAATCAGATAGTTTTATCAACATATTCTTACCTTTTAACTGTCTTGATACATCCAATACATACTTAGAATTAAAACCAATTTCAACACCTTCACCTTTATATTCTATACCTATATTCTCACTAGCACTTCCTTGATCTGGATTATTTGCAGTTATTGATATTGTGTCCTTCTGTACATTCATTTTAATGGCCCTAGACTTATCTGTAGAAACGGTAGAAACCCTGTCTACTGCTTGAGATAAAGACTCATTAGAAACATTCACGATTTTTTCATTTCCTCCATCTTCTGGTATTACCCTTGAATAATCTGGAAAGGTACCATCCAACAATTTAGAAGTTAATATCACTTTGCCTAAGGTAAATCTTATTCTTGTCTCATCTAAGGATATATGTAATTTATCCTTATTATCTTCAATCAATTTTCTTACTTCCATGATTGTCTTCCTCGGAATAATCACACCAGATACACTACTGGCTCCTTCTGGCAAACTCATATCCACTCTAGATAATCTGTGGCCGTCAGTTGCAACAGTTCTTAGCAAATGTTTTTCCTTTTCTTCAATCGTATGCATATATATACCATTTAAATAATATCTTGTTTCCTCCATTGACATAGCAAAAGAAGTTTTATCTATTAATCTAATTAAGTCTTTGGATTCTATTTTAAACGTATTTTTAAAATCTTCCCCTGGAAAAGAAGGAAAGTCCTCTGCTGGCAAGCAATTCAAAGCAAAAGAACTAGAAGAGGCTTTTACTGCTAATCTCTCTGAATTTTCTGAATAGAGTTCTACTTTAATATTCTCGGGTAGCTTTCTTACTATATCATATAACATTTGAGCAGAAGTAGTAACTGTTCCCATTTGCATTATTTCGACTTCAGATCCTTCTATAGACTCCAAAACTTGAATATCCATATCTGTTGCAGTTAAAAAAATTCCTTCTTCTTTTGCTTCCAATAAAACATTAGAAAGTATTGGGATAGTGTTTCTTCTTTCCACCACTGAGTGTACATGTTGTAAAGCAACTAAGAATACGGACTTATTAACAGCAAATTTCATGTATATTCTTCCTATCTAGAGGAAACAACCTCATTTTAAAAAAAACAACTAATATTATTATTATATATTAAATAATAAAATTTTTAAAAGAAAATAAGGTCTAAATAAAATTATAGATTTTTCAACTATCTAACATACGTTTTAGAAGTTCCAAATCATCTGCAATAGCAGAATCAGAATTCATCAAGGATTCTATTCTGCTTACTGCGTGCATTACAGTAGTGTGGTCACGACCTCCAAATTTTCTTCCAATTTCCGGTAAAGATCGAGAAGTAAGTTGTTTAGATAAGTACATTGCCACTTGTCTAGGTCTTGCAACAGCTCTTGCTCTACGAGCTGAAGACATGTCACTTAGTCTGGTATTAAAATGTTCTGCTACCTTCTTCTGTATTTCTTCAATAGTAACTCTTCTATCACTTGCCCTTAACAAATCGTGCAATAAATCCTGTGTGCTTTCAAGAGTAATGGGCCGTCCTACTAGCTGTGAATGAGCAACTAAACGTTTTAAAGCTCCTTCTAATTCTCTTACATTAGAAGTAATTTTATGAGCCAAAAACTCAATAACCTTAGATGGTACTTCGCATTTCTTTATGTCATCTGCTTTTGCCTGCAATATGCCCAACCTTAGTTCATAGCTAGTTTGATGAATTTCTGCAACTACCCCCCATCCTAATCTCGACCTTAAACGTTCTTCTATACCCTCAAGATCTGCAGGTGATCTATCGGCACTAACTACTATCTGTTTATTTTGATCAACTAAAGCATTAAAAGTGTGAAAAAATTCCTCCTGAGTCGAATCTTTACCAGCTATAAACTGGACATCATCAATCATTAATACATCTGCTGATCTAAATTGCTCTTTAAAAAGCATTGTTTCCTGTTGTCTTAAAGATTTAACAAATTGATACATAAATTTTTCTGCTGATAAATAAACAACTTGTCTATTAGGATTAATTTCTCTAATTCTCCAGGCTATAGAATGCATCAGATGCGTCTTACCAAGACCTACACCTCCATAAATAACTAACGGATTAAAAGCAACATCTTCTGCCTCAGCTACGCGTTGTGCAGCCGCTGCAACAAAATCATTAGAAGGACCTACTACAAATTTATTAAAAGTATATCTAGGATCTAATGGTGAAGAAAAATGTAAATTATTTGACTTTTTTCCCTGCGCTTTCTGATTCTTCAAAGGGATGCTCTCATCAACTATAAACATTACATTCTTTACTTCACTATGGGCAGCCTTAAATAAAGACTTTATTCTATTTCCATATCTGGGTTCTATCCAATTCTTATGAAATTCACTATGTGAGGCAATTTCAATCTTTCCACTCACATAACTGATTAGTTTAAGCGAATCCAACCAATTATTGTAAACTGTTTTTCCAGCTTCCTGCCTAAGTTTTTTCTTAACTTGTTGCCAAATTTCTTTTGCACCATCAATATCGAGCATGAGTTACCCTAAAACAGATATATTTATAAACTAAAAGTTAAATCAGTTAAAATGAGAAACTTTACAAAATTAAACAGTATTTTTTGCTATATAATCTCTCTATAAAAATTGATCAGAGGAAAACTATAACACCTATATCAAAGCATGCAATTAAACAATTTAAAAAATTAACTTTTTATATTTTTTATACGTTTATTTAACCTTGAAATTTTTCGAGACATTCTTTTTTTACTGACTTTCCCTTTACCTGCTCCTACCATCATTTGAGATTCCGAAATCTGTAGTGCCTTACGTGCATCTTCTTTTTTATCGTCTACAATAGCCTCTTCCACTTTCTTAATATAAGTCCGAATTGCACTAATTCTATTTTTGTTTGTCACAGAACGCCTGTTACTAGATCTAATTCTTTTTTTTGCAGAAGCTATATTAGCCATATTATTATCCCTGTAAAACTAAATAAATAAAAGGTAAACCTAATTAACTGATCTTTGCTTTTAGGTCAATAAGAGAAAAGCGGAATTATTATATAAAACTTATTTATTTTCAAACTTTGGCTTTCTTTTTTCAATAAAAGCTTGCATCCCCTCTTTTCTATCCTCTAGAGCAAAAGTAGATTGAAATATCTTTTTTTCATATAACACACCTTGAGATAATGTGTTTTCAAAGGCTCCATTTACTGCTGCTTTTGCCATCTTCAATACAGGCAATGATTTTTCTGAAATTTCCTTAGCAATTTCTAATACTTGTTCAATAAAATTATCCTCAATTAATACTCTACTTGTTAATCCCAATTTCTCTGCTTCATCAGCATCTATCATTCTAGCTGTTAGAATTAGATCCATAGCTTTAGCCTTTCCTATAGTCTTAGGCAGGCGCTGAGTACCGCCTGAGCCCGGAAAAGTTCCCAAATTAATTTCCGGTTGTCCAAATTTTGCTTTTTCAGAAGCTATTAATAAATCACACATCATGGCTAGTTCGCAACCTCCTCCTAATGCGTATCCATTTACAGCTGCTATGGTAGGCTTACTTATGCTGCTAATTTTTTCCCAAGGCTTAATAAAGTCATTCTCTATAACATCTTGAAAGGATTTAGACATCATCTCTTTGATATCTGCTCCTGCAGCAAAAGCTTTTCCATTTCCCGTTAAGACAATAACAGAGTAATTTGGATCGTTTTCAATAATATCTAAAGCATGATTGAGATCCTCAATTAATCCTTTGCTAAGCGCATTTAATGAATCTGGCCTGTTTAATTTTAATAAGACAACTTTTTCATAAACTTCTACAATGATATTTTTATAATTATTTTTTAATTTCATTCTATGTTTTCCCTATTAATGCTCTAATAATAAAAAACTGAAAAATATAACTAAACTTTCTTAATTAATTTCATGAACTGAAACATTAAGCTATTCTTATCCTCTATTAAATATTATAACATTATCATATGAATCATCAGAATTAATTTCCCAACCTAATTGAGGTAAAACTTCTAGATAAAAGTTTAATATTCTGTCTTTCCTTATATTTCCTTCTGCCTCCACATTTGCAACTCTTCCTTCATCAGAATCAAAATAAAAACAGCTATCTTTTTTTTCATATAATTTATTTACTAGGGGTATGTCTTCAATACAATCTAGAAAATCTTCAGAGCTAACATTACCTAAATAAAAAAAATAGAAGAAAATAAAAGCTATTATTGTTATAAATATTTTATGAAAGTCATCTTTGACAAGTCGGGCAATAAAACGTTGATCTTCCATTTTGTATTATCCTCTTAATTTTAGCTTTACAATTTTTATTTTTACAATCCATTCCCTCTCTACCATAAACTAAAAAGTAATTTTGAAAATAGCCTATTTCTCCATTTATGTTTTTATGATCCTGAATAGTGGACCCTCCCACTTCAATTGCCTTTATTAGAACACGCCTTATATTACAAACTAAACTGATAATCTTTTTCTTAGACAAGCTAGAAGCTCTCTTTGTAGGAGCTACAAAAGTAAGAAACAAAGCCTCACATACATATATGTTTCCTAATCCAGCAACTAATCTTTGATTTAATAATGCACCTTTAATAGATACTGACTTATTTCTAAACTTTATATATAATTCGTTCGCACTAAATCCATTACTTAACGGCTCTGGTCCCAAATTTATAAATATATTTTTATACGACATACTATTATTTTTATATACACTTATAAAACCAAACCTTCTTGGGTCATTATATATAAGCCTAGTATAATTTTTATTTTCAGAAGAATGTTTTAATTCAAATAGTATATGATCATGTTTTTTCTTTTGAAAAGAAGGGTTGTTCTCAATTATCATCCTTCCTGACATACCTAAATGAAAAACTATTATATAATCATTGTCTAAGTATATTTTACCAAACTTACTTCTTCTTTTCACATATAATATTCTAGCTCCTTCACAATATCTCTTCATATTTTTTGATGTAGCAATTCTTAAATCAGATCTATATATAATTACTTTTTTGATAATAAAATTTTTGATTGCTATATTTAATGCTTTAGTTACAGTTTCTACTTCTGGTAATTCTGGCATAATATTAGACCTAGTAAATTGAGAAAGAAAAAATATATTATGGCAAAAATATTAAAAGAACAAGAGAGCTTGAATCTTGTTAGATTTGGATCAGAGAAAATTTCCATAGATTCAAAAAGAGGCAAAATTTCAAAGCTTTTTAATTCAATATCTAGTAACTACGATAAGATGAACGATATTATGAGCCTAGGAAGCCATAGACTCTGGAAAAAAGATTTAGTTGAAAGATTAGAATTTTTTGAATCTCATAAAAAGAAAAAAACTGTTTTAGACCTAGCCGGCGGTACAGGAGACATAGCGTTTTTAATAAGAGAGCGTTGGCCTAAAAATCAAGTTACTGTATTTGACTTGAGTGTAAAGATGATTAATATTGGAATAAAAAAATCTATAAAAAGAGGTTTTATTAGCAACCCAAATTGGGTTTTAGGAGATACCGCTTATCTTCCTTTTAAAGACTCAACTGTCGATATAATTACCTGTGCATTTGGAATGAGAAATATTTCCGAGATAGAAAAAACACTTGCTGAAAGCTACCGAATTTTAAAACCTGGAGGAAAATTATTAATTTTAGAATTTTCTCCCGAAGTTATGAGCCCCTTTAAAAAAATCTATAATTTTTACTTAAAAAATATATTACCAAGCCTTGGTAAAAATATCGCAAAAAATGAGGAAGCTTATCAATACTTGTGTGATAGCATTTTATATTTTTATTCACCCAATGTCTTTTCCAAAATGATTAGAAATTGTGGATTTAGAAATATTAAAATTATAAAGTATATGGGGGGAATTGCCTGTCTATATATGGCGTTTCGTATTTAAAAGGTTTATTTTGAATACATTTACAGTTATTATGCCAATTACATTGTTTTTTTAATTTAGATATTGAATATGAAAAAAAAATATAAAATTTTATTAGTTATTTCAGGAGGAATTTCTGCCTATAAATCCCTCGAATTGATCCGTATTGTTAAAAATGATGGAAACGAGATCAAATCTATACTTACAAGTGGTGGAGAAAAATTTATAACTCCACTTTCAGTAGCAGCAATTTCAAATGAGAAAGTATATCAAGATATATTTTCTTTAAAAGATGAATCAGAAATGGGACATATTCAATTATCTAGAGAAAGTGACGTAATTGTTGTGGCTCCTGCTTCTGGCAATATTATAGCTAAGAGTGCAAATGGGATAGCTGATGACCTTGCATCTACAGTATTATTAGCATCTAATAAACCTATCATTTTTGCGCCTGCGATGAATTCAATGATGTGGAATAATCCTGCTACACAAAGAAATATAGAATCCTTAAGAAAAGATAATATAAATTTTATAGGACCTGAGCCCGGAGACCTTGCTTGTGGAGAGGAGGGGTTAGGGCGTATGTCAGAGCCAAAGGACATATATAAATATATATTGTCTATTCTTAAAAATAAAAAAAAAAATTATAATATTAAAGCCCTAGTTACAGCGGGACCAACATATGAACCTATAGATCCAGTAAGATTCATTGGCAATCGTTCTTCAGGAAAACAAGGAATAGCAATAGCAAACCAACTTGATGATTTGGGCCTGCATGTGACACTAGTTACCGGGCCTACTCACCAACAGATTTCTAATAATATTAATACCATAAGAGTCAATACAGCTACAGAAATGCTTAATGCTTGTAGAAACTCTCTTCCCGTTGATGTGGCGGTATGTGCTGCCGCTGTTAGTGATTGGACAATTTTGTCTCCCTCAGAAACCAAAATAAAAAAAAATAATAATCAAAAACCTGAGATAGATTTAACTTTAACACCAGATATTTTGGATAATATTTCAAATGCAGGCAACCAAAGACCAAAACTTGTAGTAGGTTTTGCGGCAGAAACTAATGATTTAATTTCTAATGCTAAGAAGAAGTTAGTACAAAAAAATTGCGATTGGATAATAGCCAATAACATAATAGATAATCCAGATGTTTTTGGGGGAGAAGATAATAAGATTAATCTTATCAGTAAATCATGTATTGAAGAATGGCCAAAAAAATCTAAGAATGAAATTGCAAAACTTTTATCAATAAAAATTCTAGAAGCAATATCTTAAATACAGAAACACTATGAAAATAAAAATTCAAAAACTCCCAAATTTTAAAGGAACTTTTCCTTCTTATGAAACACTTGGTTCTGCCGGTATGGATATTCATGCAGCTATAAATGAATCTGTTAAATTACTAGCTGGTGGTAGAGTTTTAATCCCTAGTGGTTTTAGAGTTGAAATACCTAAAGGATTTGAAATCCAAATTAGACCAAGATCAGGACTAGCATTCAAAAATGGAATAACAGTCTTGAACAGCCCTGGAACAATAGATTCGGATTATAGAGGTGAAGTAGGTGTTATAATTATAAATCATGGAAGTGAAATTTTTTTTATCAATCCCGGAGACCGAATAGCACAAATGGTCGTATCTCAACTAATTCAAGCAGAACTAGAAGAAATTGATTCCCTTTCTAGAACAGAGAGGGGAGAAGGAGGATTTGGATCAACAGGTGTTATGAATGACTAAAAATCTAGAATTAACTGATGAACAAATTGAAAGATATTCTAGACATATATTACTGCCTGAAGTTGGTGGCATAGGACAAAAAAAATTAATCCAATCTAAAGTCTTAGTAGTCGGTGCTGGAGGTTTGGGATCAATCATACTATTGTATTTAGCTGCTGCAGGAGTAGGAACCATAGGAATAATAGATGATGATAAAGTTGAGCTTTCTAATTTACAACGCCAAATTATACATAAAAAACAAGGTGATTCAAGCGTATGCAATTCCCATTTCGGGGTATGGGCTATGGAGTACATTATATGGATATTTTTCACTTGATGGCGATGGTTCTACGGTACGTGGTATTACATTTTATGAACATGGCGAAACGCCGGGTTTAGGAGCCGAAGTTGAGGCAAAATGGTTTCAAGATAATTTTGTTGGAAAAAAAATTGCAACGGATCAAGGAACGTTTGTGTCTGTGGGTGTTGTTCGTGGAAAAGT
>CAZNVN010000005.1:10173-37271 GCA_964576635.1 uncultured Rhodospirillaceae bacterium | reverse complement strand
AAATAAGCAAACCTATGAATTCAATAACTATCCAAAAAATAACCCAAGCCATAGAAAAAGGTAATCCAAGAATAAACGGCTCCACCCTGTTACCTAAAGAAAATACTGGGAAAATTAACATCATTAAAATAAAAAGAGTAAATATGACAAAAATAATTTTTGAATTTATTGCCTGGCTTTTTTTCACCATATTCCCCCCCCTTTAATATGTCGTAATAAATCTAAACTAGGTTTGATGTGTTAATCAATAATAATCTATTTTATAACCTAAATTTTTTTGTCTTAATTTTTATCATAATTAGTATTAAGATGGTTCTAGGGAGAAACATGATGAGTTTGGATTGGCGAAATTTTACTTCCAATGAAATAGAAAAGAACTTTAATCCAAGAATAGCTGTACCTGACTTCGCAACTTATATTGAAGAAGCTCAAAAAAAGGCCAATCTAGCCAGAAAAAATTTACCTGGAAAACTTGATGTAGATTATGGCAACCATCCAATGGAAAAATTAGATGTTTTTGGTCTAGAACATTTAAATAATGCACCAGTTCATGTTTTTATACATGGAGGATACTGGAGAGCTTTAGATAAGTCAGACCATAGCCACTTAGCAATACCTTTTGTAAATAATAATTGTTTATATTTTACACTTAATTATGGTCTGTGCCCCAACGTAAAACTTACTGAAATAAATAACCAAATTCATTCTGCCATCAAGTGGGTATATAAAAATTGCCATAAATATGGAGGGGATCCACAAAATATTAATATTTCTGGCCATTCTGCGGGAGCACATCTTTGTGCGATGCTACTTAATACCAAATGGGAAAATAATAATTTTCCATATGACATTATAAAATCAGCCCACCTTATTAGTGGAATTTTTGAACCAGAAGTTGTTTTAAAATTATCGCTTAATGAAGAGATAGGACTAGATGAACAAGAAGTTGCTAGTAACACTCCTGTCCCAACATCTAAAGTCAACTCAAAAATATTTTTATCAGCAGGAGATATTGAACCACCCGGATGGATCGAACAAACCAAAATTTATACACGCAAATTAAAAGAAAATGGAAACGCAGTTAATTTTCAAATTATAAAAAGAGAAAATCATTTTTCAATTCTTAATGTATTATCTAACCCTAGTCACACATTTACTAAAAAAATGATAGCTGTAACAAGAGAATAAAAAAATGAATAATTCAAAAACTGAAAAACTTAGAAATATAGTTTCAAACGACAAGTTATATATTATGCCATGTTGTTATGATGCGCTTTCAGCAAAGATGATAGAACAGTCAGGTTTTGAGTTAAGTTTCATGAGCGGCTTTGCTACATCTGCCACAAAACTTGGGTTACCTGATACAGGACTTATTTCATATGGAGAAATTATAGATCAAGGTAGAAACATTTGTGAAAATGTTAATATACCCATTATAGGTGACGGAGACACAGGTTATGGAAACGAAATCAACGTAAGAAGAACAGTAAAGGGATTTTACAACGCAGGATTTTCAGCAATCATGATAGAAGATCAAGAATCACCCAAACGTTGTGGTCACACAAGAGGCAAAAAAGTAATTTCAAGAGAAGATGCCATAACAAGAATAAAAGCAGCCATAGATGAAAGAGATTCTGGCTTAGATATTTTAATTATGGCCAGGACAGATGCGCGCTTTACTTTAGGAATAAATGAGGCAATTGAGAGAATGAAGATTTTTAGAGAATTGGGAGCCGATATATTATTTGTTGAAGGGCCTCAGAATAGGGAAGAAATGTATAAGATATGTAAGGAATTAGAGGGACCTAAAATGATAAATCTAGTGGAAGGTGGAGATACTCCTATACTAAGTTTTAAAGAACTGGAAGATATGGGTTTTAGAATTGCTGCTTTTCCTCTCACTATACTGTCTGCATGTATGAAAGCTACTAAAGAAGTATTAAATAATTTTAAGAATAACATTAAAAATGAAAAAAACCTGATTTCTTTTGAAGAAATTCAAAAAATAATTGGTTTTAAAGATTACTTTGCATTAGAAAAAAAATATATCAAAGCAAAAGATAATGACCAAGAATAATTTTTACGTTTTTTTATATATTATCTTAATCGCAATAGGAATACCTTGGTATTGGCCTCAAGATTCTAGATCACTAATTTTAGGGGTTCCAGCTTGGGTTACTGTTGCTGTATTGTGTTCGTTCCTGGCTTCTTGTCTAACGGCTTATATTCTATTTAATTCATCAAGTGATGAAGAATAATGAGTAATCTTCTTCCTTTAGGATATGGAGCATGGACCTTTATCTCTCTTTACCTGCTTTCACTTTTACTTATCGGATGGTTTGCTAAAAAATCAAGAAAAGAAGATACATTAAATGACTTTTATTTAGCTGGAAAAGGTCTAGGTCTAGGTATTTTATTTCTTACTCTTTTCGCTACACAATATAGTGGAAACACCTTTTTTGGATTTACCGGTGCTACTTATCGTATAGGTTATGCATGGATACTGAGCATACATTTTATGACCAGTATAGTGGTTTGCTATCTCTTATTCGCACCTAAACTCCATAGATTATCTAAAAAATACAATTTTTTAACTCCCGCTGATTATATTCAGCATCGCTACAATTATAATAAATTAAGCCTAATAATAACCATAATTGGGATAGCAGTTCTAAGTAATTATTTACTCGCTCAACTAATGGCTATGGGAAGAGCAATGCAAGGAATTTCTGGAGATACCGGAGGTTCATTTTATATAGCAGGAGTACTTGTACTCGCTATTATAATAGTTATCTACGGAACAATGGGAGGACTACGTGCCGTTGCATGGACAGATGCCATACAGGGGGTAATACTTTTAGTTGGCTTTGCAGTCTTGCTAATAATATTATTTGATAAATTTGGTCCTCTATCTAAAGCAACTGCAATTATAGCTAATATGGATGATATTAATAATACTAGAAAAACCTTAGTACCTGATGCTCAAACTTGTAGACTATGGCTAAGTTACATTATTATTTTGGGATTTGGTCTTTCTCTATATCCTCAGGCAATCCAAAGAATATATGCAGCTAAATCTGAAAAAGTTTTAAAGAAAAGCCTTGCTGTTATGGCATTTATGCCCATACCAACTATGATAATAAGCGTGATAGCAGGAATAATGGCATTGGCATATATATCTGGATTAGAAGGAGCCGCAACTGATCAGGTATTTGGTCAAGTTTTAAGAGAGGTTCAGGAATATTCTTTATTAGGCTATGGATTAAGTGTTGTTATTTTATCTGCTATATTGGCAGCTATGATGTCTACTGCAGATTCTGCTTTATTGACTATATCTTCAATGTTTACTAAAGACATTTATGCAAAAATTTTTAAAGAAACTCCTAGCGAAAAGTCTCTTACCTTAGTTGGCAAGTTTTGTTCTTGGGGTTTTCTTGCACTTATGATTGTATTTGCAATTATTCTAAAAGATAATACCTCATTGGTTAAACTAATGGATAGAAAACTGGATTTAATGATACAAGTTTCTCCTGCTTTCATGTTAGGTATACACTTTAGTTGGCTGAGAGCAAAACCTGTTTTTTGGGGCATAATATGTGGAACTATTATTGCACTATCTATACCCTATTTAGATTTCAGTTTTATATCTAAAGGCAAGGTTTTTGGTTTTCATGCAGGACTAGTTGGATTAGTGCCTAACCTTACAATTGCCTTAATTGGTTCATATTTTGAGAGGAAAAAAACATGAATGCAATATTTTACCTTATAAACAGTGCGATAGATCTTTTATTTTTTATTATAATACTACAAGTCATAATAAGCTGGCTTATTGCTTTTAATGTCCTTAATACCTACAACCAATTCATTGGACAAATTATATTTTTTCTCAACAAACTTACCTATCCTTTGTATTCTCCAATTAAAAGAATTCTTCCCGATTTAGGTCCAATCGATATATCACCCGTTATTTTATTAATTTTATTAAAAGTTTTACAAGTATTTATAAATAGGGACATTAAACCTTTTATATTTGCTCACATGTAGCTACTTTTTCTTTCTTAATTTTAGTCTTAAGGAGTTTAATTTAATAAACCCAGTAGCATCTTTCTGATCATAGCCTGTACCTTCATCAAAAGTAACAACACCCTGATTATAGATGCTTTTAGGGGATCTACGACCCATTAAAATACAATTACCTTTATGTAATCTTACTTTTACATCACCTGTAACATTCTTTTGGCTTTCATTAATTAAAGACTGTAACATTTCTCTCTCTGGCGAAAACCACAATCCATTATAAATTAAAGAAGCATAACGAGGCATATTTTCGTCACGCATAAGCATAGTAGGACCATCCAAAATAAGTTGTTCTATTCCTCTATGAGCATTTAAAAGTACTGTGCCTCCAGGAGTTTCGTATACACCTCTAGATTTCATGCCTATAAACCTATTTTCGACGATGTCAATTCTTCCAACACCATGTTTACCTGCCTTAATATTTAATTCTTGAAGTAATTTAGCAGGAGTCATTTTTTTACCATTAATGGCTACTAAATCACCTGCTTCAAATGCTAGTTCCAGATCTTCAGGTTCATCAGGTGCATCTTTTATAGAAACGGAACGAGTAAACATTTCTACATCTGGAGGCACCCATGGATCTTCTAATGCTTTTCCTTCATACGATATATGTAAAAGATTAGCATCTGTAGAATATGGAGGTTCTCCGTGTTTATCTTTTGGAACAGCAAGACCTTTTTTATTTGCCCATTCAACTAATTTTATTCTTGAACTTAAATCCCATTCTCTCCATGGAGAGATAATTTTAATATCTGGATGTAATGCTGAATATGTTAACTCAAATCTAATTTGATCATTACCTTTGCCTGTAGATCCATGGGATACTGCATCTGCTCCCGTCTCTAAAGCTATTTCTATTTGTCTCTTGGCTATAAGAGGTCTCGCTATAGCTGTTCCTAGCAAATACGTGCCTTCATAAATCGTATTAGCTCTAAACATAGGAAATACGTAGTTTCTCACAAATTCTTCTTTTAGATCTTCAATATAAATTTCTGAAACACCCATTTTTTCTGCACGAGCTTTTGCTGATTGAATTTCATCTCCTTGACCTATATCTGCTGTAAAAGTTACTATATCACAATCATATTTTTCCTGTAGCCACTTCAAAATTACAGAGGTATCTAGTCCTCCTGAATAGGCAAGTACCACTTTTTTATATTTAGCCATAATCTTTTCCAAATCTCAAAAAATTAATTTAATTTTTTAAACTTATTTTTAATACGCACACTATCACTTTTTAATTGACCACAAGCAGCCAATATATCCTGTCCCCTGGGCTGTCTAACTGTAGCCACTATTCCTCCATCACTACATACCACATCAGCAAATTTATTAATAACTTCTATAGAAGAACATTTATAGGTGCTTCCTGGCCATGGATTAAAAGGAATTAAATTTACTTTAGCAGGGATTGATTTTAAAAGTTTAATAAGTACTTTGGCATCGTTTATTGTATCATTAATTCCCTCTAACATGACATATTCAAAAGTTATTCGCCTAGAATTATTAACTCCTGGATAATTAGTCAAGACTTCTAGAAGTTTTTCTATAGGCCACTTGCGATTAATTGGAACCAAATTGTTTCTAACTTCATTGCAGACTGCATGCAAACTTATGGCTAAACTAACATCTAAATCATTTTTTAATTTTTCTATTTTAGGAACTACTCCTGAAGTAGATAAAGTTATTTTTCTCCTAGAAAAGTTTAATCCTTCATTATCCAAAAATATTTGAATAGCCTTTTTTACCTCGTCATAATTGTAAAGAGGCTCTCCCATACCCATGAAAACTATATTTGTAATTTTTCTTTTTTTATTCAAGTCATGCCAATCATCCAAACAATCTTTAACAATAAGTAGCTGACCTACTATTTCATCGGAAGTTAAATTTCTTACCAATGGCATGGTACCAGTGTGACAAAAACTGCAAGCTAAAGTGCAACCTACCTGAGAAGATATACACAAAGTTCCTCTTTCTTCTTCTGGGATAAATACAGTCTCAATTTTGTTGCCGTCATATAATTCAAAAACCCATTTTCTTGTACCGTCATTAGAAACTTGATTATCGTATATATTTAAACGTTGAAAATTATTGCTAAGCGTTAATTTACCTATAAGTTCTTTTCCTATGTTATTCATCTCAGAAAAAGATTTAGCACCCTTTACATAGAGCCAATTCCAGAGCTGTTTGGCCCTGTATTTTTTTTCTCCTAAACTTATAACGTGTTCTTTTAAATCAGCTTTACCAAAGCTATTTATAGGATGCAAAGAAGACATTACTTACAAACTTTACTGATAGCTTTATAAGCAGCAGTAAAACCTCTCAAGGAATAAGCATCTTTCGTATTAGTACCTCTTGATGATACGCCTTTTATAATCATAGTCGTGCCCCTTTGCATAGCCTTAATCAACATACCATCCACTTCAGGATCGCTAGTCCAAGCAATTTGGTCTTGCAAAAAATCAAAAACTCCAAAAGGCTTACCATCAATGTTAATTTTTATCTCAGATCCTTCTTTAATTGGGTATCCAGCCTGAAAACTTACAACCCCAGAACTAGGATTTTCTTCCCTTCGTGTAACTCTTGCAATTACTTTGCCTCTCCTAGTATATTTTCCCTCTTCTTTCTTAGGATAGGACAGAATACTGCAGACATTTCCCTCATCTAGATTCCAATAAAAAGCTTTCCAGTCTCCATAAGTTCCAAGAACTTCCGGCGTATTTTTTTCAGCAGAATTGGCATAAAGAGAAAAAAATAAATATATAAAAAATATCAGATACTTAAACATATTCCTAGTTTTATCCTATTACTTAAATATTTATATATTACATTTATAAAACAATGTATAATTGGAATATAAAAAACTTTCAATTTTCCTATTAATATTCCAGGAAAAATAAACATGAAACGACTTATTGTAAACAAATATGGTGGACCTGAAGTATTAGAATTAGAAGATTTTAATAATTTAAAAATAAAAGAATCCAAGGTAAGAATTAAAGTTAAGTACATTGGTGTAAATTTTGCAGACAGTCTAATCATTAAGGGTAGGTATCAAGAACGCCCCCGTCTTCCATTTTCTCCAGGTTTAGAATTATCAGGTGAAATAACTGAAGTAGGTAAAACAGTTACTAATTTTAAAGTAGGAGATAGGGTTATAGGAATAGCAAAATATGGTACCTATACAGAAGAAATCATAATGCCTGCGGAAAATGTATACAAAATTCCAAATGAAATGGATTTAGCAACTGCGGCCTCTTTTCCAGTTGCCTATGGAACTGCACACGGAGCAATCTCGTGGAAGGGAAAGCTTAAGAAAAATCAGACCTGCCTAATTTTAGGAGCTGCAGGAGGGGTTGGATTGGCAGCCGTTGAAATAGCAAGCACTATAGGTGCTAATGTAATTGCGGCAGCAGGAAATGATAAAAAATGTAATATTTGTGTTAAACATGGAGCTTCACATACAATAAATTACAATGAGACTAAGATACGTCATGAAATAAAGAAAGTTTCACAAAATGGGGTCGATTTAGTAATAGATATGGTTGGGGGAGAACCCGCTGACGATGCCATTAAAAATTTAGCTTGGGAAGGTAAATATGTTTCAGTAGGATATGCTAGTGGCATAATACCAAAAATCTCTGCTAATAGACTACTACTAAAAAGTTCTTATGCAATAGGACTATATTGGGGACAATACGCTTTTCTAGATCCAATTTTAATAGGGAAATCCTTTGAGTATTTAATGCGACTATATTCACAAAACAAACTCAGCCCCTTAATAGGAAAAATTTTTAAATTAAAAGATGCTTCTCATGCACTAAATTTTCTTTTAAGCAAAAAAAATACTGGGAAAATAGTCCTAAGTTGTGATTGATTCAAGGTTGTATTACAACTTCAGACTTATCCCTTACTTCTTCTAAGGTAACATTTGAAGCTAATTCTAGGACTTTTACACTTTCATTAATTATTTCAAACGCTCCTAAGTCAGAAATGACCATATCTACTACTTTTGCCCCTGTGAGAGGAAGAGTACAATTTGAAACGAGTTTAGCAGATCCGTCTTTCGCTACATGTTCCATAAGAATTACAACTTTTTTTACACCCGCAACCAGGTCCATAGCTCCACCCATGCCTTTAATCATTTTTCCAGGAATCATCCAATTTGCTAAATCTCCATTTTGCGCCACTTGCATAGCCCCCAGTATAGATAAATCTATATGACCACCCCTAATCATTCCAAATGAATCAGCACTAGAAAAATAACTGGTACTAGGTAAAGCTGTTATAGTTTGCTTGCCTGCATTTATTAAATCAGGATCTTCTTCTCCTTCTATTGGGAATGGCCCCATTCCTAACATCCCATTTTCTGATTGCAAAATAACCTTCACATCTTCTGGTATGTGGTTTGCAACCAAGGTAGGCATCCCTATTCCTAGATTCACATAATATCCATCTTTAAGTTCTTTTGCAGCTCGCGCGCACATCTCATCCCTAGACCAAGCCATTTATTTTCTCCATTATATCAGACATTATTTTTTCTAGTGGTCAAATTTTCAATTCTTTTATCATAATGACTACCTTCAATTATTCTTTGAATAAATATTCCTGGGGTATGAATCTGATCTGCATTTAACTCCCCAGGTTCAACTAAATGCTCAACTTCCGCAATAGTTACATTTCCTGCAGTTGCCATCAAAGGATTGAAATTTCTAGCCGTTTTTTTATAAATTAAATTTCCTTCAGCATCTCCTTTCCAAGCTTTTACTATAGAAAGATCTGCTCGTAGTCCTTTTTCCATAATGTATTCCCGACCCTCAAATTTTCGAGATTCTTTGCCTTCAGAAATTTGCGTGCCTGCGCCTGTAGGAGTATAAAAAGCTGGGATACCCGCCCCACCTGCTCTTATTCTTTCTGCCAAAGTGCCTTGTGGATTAAATTCTAAATCAATTTCCCCATTAAGATACTGTTCAGCAAATATTTTATTTTCACCTACATAAGAAGAAATCATTTTCGAAATTTGTTTTGTTTCCAACAGTAACCCCAAACCTGCTCCGTCAATGCCTGCATTATTACTTATAGCTGTAATATTTTTTATTTTACTTTCTTTAAGCGCATCTATCATTCTTTCTGGTATACCGCATAAGCCAAAGCCCCCACACATTAGTGTCATTCCGTCAAACGCCGCACCTTTAAGAGCTTCTTTGCAATTTGAATAGACCTTACTCAATATCTCTCCCCTATTTATTATAAATCATAAATATTTGTATTTAACAGTTCATAGTTAAAAAAATATTAACTGACTATTAGCAAAATTTAAAAAATCTGTTAAGCAGAATAATGTTAAAAAAATATATATATTTTTGGACCAATTTGTCTCCAAACATTCGAGGTTTTATTTTCATTTTAGGAGCGTCAGCAAGCTTTCCCTTGATGGGGACTATTGTCAAGCACCTAACTGAAGATTTACATCCCTTTCAAATAGCCTTCTTCCGATGTTTTTTTGGGTTATTAATAATAATGCCACTATTTTTAAATAAATCTATAGAAATTTTTCAGACTAAAAGATTTAAAATGCATTTATTTAGGGGACTTCTCGGAATAGGAGCTATAAGCGCGGGATTTACTGCCTTAGCTATGATGCCATTAGCAAGTGCCGTTACACTGGGATTTACTAGAATATTATTTTTAGTGCCTCTCGCAATGGTATTTCTTGGAGAAAGACCAGGGTATATAAGGATTATTTTAACCTTTTTAGGTTTTTTAGGTGTTGCCGTAATGATTGATCCATCAGGTGACAGCGGTATATCTACATCCGCTGCTTGCATTGCTTTAATTAGTGCTTTCTTTGTAAGTGCGGTAAAACTTTCCATAAAATCACTTTCCTTAACCGAACCTACTCTTACCATACAATTTTATTATAGTATTATTTCCAGCATAGGACTTTTAATTCCTGCATATATTTACTGGCAGCCCCTGTATCTAGAACATCTAATACTAATTTTTTTAGGAGCTATATTTGGAACCTTGGGACAGATTCTTACAATATGGGGATTAAGAATAGGTGCGACTACGGTTGTTATGCCAGCAGATTACACAAGACTGATATTTGCAGGAATATACGGTTATTTTTTATTTGCAGAGTTTCCAAACATTAATGGATTTTTAGGTGCGTTAATAATTGTATTTAGTACCTTAATAATTTTATTTAGATCTAAACACGAAAAATAAACTATACATAATGATTATTTATAGCTATCGCAACAAAACCTAAACATATAAATACTACTATAGTTAAAATTTTTCTAAGATGCAGATACCACAAGGGGAAAAAAGATTTTCTTGTCGATAATAAATCCACATAGTAGGTGATGGCAAAACACAATATCAAAAATAAAACGATTAAAATATAATTAGCCGTAAAACCCATTAAAATAATCCAACTTGATATAGCAGGTGTTACTGACCAAACATAGGTTTTAAACTCTTTATTATTACTGTATATAGCAGCACCCCAATGAACAGCTCCTAAAAATGATAAAATAATTACTGAATAATTTAGTAAATTATAAAGGGCAATTAACTTCCATGCATATGGAAAAACATAAATACCTATTGATAAAAAAACAAAAGGTATTAATCCTACTAGTCCACAAACTAAAGCAGGAAAAGGAATTTGAGATAAATTAAAAAGTTTAACAATATTTTTGATAATAATATTCCTATTTTTTAAATTCTTTATCCATTAATTCAGCAAGTGAAAAATCTTTTTTTGTTAAACCTTGTGCATCATGTGTTGAAAGTAAAACATCCACTTTATTGTACACATTTTTCCATTCAGGATGATGATTAAATTCTTCTGCTATCAAAGATATTGAACTCATCCATGAAAAAGCTTCTAAAAAATCATTAAAAATAAAAGTTTTTGAAATATTCTTATAATCTGTGCTAAGAACCCAACCATTTAAATCTATTATTAAATTATCTATCTCAGAATTTTTTAATTTTACAGGATTGTTATCACTCATAGTAACTCCTTTCATAAAGTATTTATGATATTACAAAAGAAAAGAAAAAAAAATACATGTTTTACTTGATATACTAGCGATTTAAACAATATATATATATATATTAACACTTATTGATTTAAACCATTTAATGATGGAGTAAATATTATAATGAATATTGGACATTTTACTACAAACTCAAGTACACAAGCTCGAGCTAGACAACTAAATCCTGATGATGCGGGTTTACGCGCGTATATGCAAAGGATTTATGCGTATATGACTGCAGGATTAGCTATTACAGGTTCTGTAGCTTGGTTACTGCCTAACACTGCAATAGGAATGGGTATAATTAATTCCCCACTATCATTTATTGCAATGATTGCTCCTATCGGCCTAGTATTAATTCTAGCTAGTAGAATTCATAAAATGAAAGCTAAAACCGCACAAACTATGTTTTGGGTCCTAGCTGCATGTTATGGAATATTTTTTGCAAATATTTTTCTACAATATACTGGGGAGTCAATTTTTAGAGTTTTCTTTGTTTCCTCTTCTGCATTTTTAGGGGCAAGCCTATATGGATATGTTACAAAAAAATCTCTGGCTAAACTTGGATCATTTCTTTTTATGGGCCTAATAGGAATTATAATGGCAACCGTCGTAAACATCTTTTTGGGATCAACACAAATGCAATTTATTATTTGTATTTTGGGAGTTTTGATATTTACTGGCTTAACTGCTTATGACACACAGACTCTTAAAGAAATGTATGTCGCTGGAGAAAGTGGTGAAACCCAGGTAAAAAAAGGTGTTATGGGTGCTCTTAAGTTATACCTAGATTTTATAAATTTATTTATTATGCTCTTAATGCTGTTAGGCAATAGACGTTAAAACATTTCTTTTATATTTATATAATTAAGACGTTAATCATTAGATTAGCGTCTTTTTTATATATATACTATAATTTTCCTTATAATTTCGGGAATAAACAACATGTCATATGATGAAGAATATAACTTATGGAGAAGTAACCCATCAGAATACTGGGAAAAAAAAGCACACAATATTATTTGGAATAAAAAATGGACTAAAGTACTTGATGAATCTTCAAGTCCATTTTGGAGCTGGTTTCCTGAAGCAGAGTTAAATACCTGTTATAACTGCCTCGATTTCCACATTAATAATGGTAAAGGAAACAAACTTGCACTTGTATACGACAGCCCTATAACTGGTCAAAAAAAATCATACACCTATAGTGACCTTCTAAATAAGACAGCCAAAATTGCAGGTGGTTTAAAATCTTTCAATGTTAAAAAAGGAGATAGAGTTTTAATTTACATGCCTATGATACCAGAAGCAGTTGCATCAATGCTAGCATGCGCTAGATTAGGGGCCGTACATGTCGTTGTTTTTGGTGGGTTTGCTCCTAATGAGCTAGCCACCAGAATAGATGACTCCAAACCAAAAGTTATTATAGCAGGATCTTGTGGGATAGAACCTGGAAAGATTATTGAATATAAGCCAATGCTTGACAAGGCGCTAGAAATTGCCACACATAAAGTTCAAACATGTTTTATATACCAAAGAGAAATGATGCATGCAGACCTTAAAAAAGGTCGGGATTATGATTTAGAAAAGATTATAGAGCAATCAAATGCAGCTCCACCAGTAGCAGTTAAAAGTACCGATCCACTATACATTCTATATACTTCAGGCACTACTGGCGATCCTAAAGGTATGGTAAGAGATAATGGGGGTCATGCCGTAGCCTTAAAAACAAGTATGGAAATGGTATATGGAATTAACTCTCAGGATGTATTTTGGGCTGCTTCAGATATAGGTTGGGTTGTAGGGCACTCTTATATTGTTTATGGTCCACTATTAAAAGGCAGTACTACTATTTTATTTGAAGGTAAACCAGTGGGAAGTCCTGATTCAGGAGTTTTTTGGAGGATAATAAGTGAACATAATGTTTCCGTAATGTTTACTGCTCCTACAGCTCTCAGAGCTATCAAACGTGAAGACCCTGAGGGAAAAGAAATAAAAAAATATAATTTAGAAAATTTTAAAATACTTTTTCTAGCCGGTGAGCGAGCAGACCCATCTACAATTGAATGGGCAGAAAAATACCTAAATGTTCCAGTAATTGATCATTGGTGGCAAACCGAAACAGGCTGGGCAATAGCAGGTAATTTTGCTGGTTTGGGATTTTTTAAAATAAAGCCAGGTTCTACTGGAAAACCATCTCCAGGGTTTGATGTTAAGTGTTTAGACAAAAACGGTGAACTAAAACCTTCCGGAGAAATAGGATCACTAGCGATCAAGCTTCCCTTACCTCCAAGTTGTAGCTCCACCCTTTGGAATAATAAGGAAAAATACAAAACCACTTATTTAGATGAATTTGATGGCTGGTATTCTTCTGCAGATGCAGGGTATATAGATGATGAAGGGTATATATGGGTTATGTCTAGAACAGATGATATTATAAATTGTGCAGGACATAGACTTTCAACTGGTGGAATGGAAGAAGTACTGTCAAAGCATCCAGATATTGCAGAATGTGCCGTCATAGGAATTAAAGACGAACTAAAAGGACAAGTACCAATGGGATTTATAGTACTTAATTCTGGAACTACAAATAATCATGACAATATCACTAATGAGGCAATAAAAATGATTAGAGAAGAAATTGGACCTGTAGCCTCCTTCCGCAAAGTAAAAATTATTGAAAGATTACCTAAAACTAGATCTGGTAAAATACTTAGAAGTACTATGGCTGCCATCGTTGACAAACAACCTTATAAAATGCCTGCGACAATAGATGACCCAGTTATTTTAGAAGAAATCAAACTAGTTTTATAGCTCAATAAATGCAAAACAAAAACTTTAGAGCATATGGATTGATTGTGTATAAAAGCAAAATCCTGATCTGTAATGAATTAATAAATAACTACAATGCAATTAAATTTCCTGGCGGGGGGATTAAAAAAGGGGAAAGCCCTGAGCAAGCTCTTAAAAGAGAAATATATGAAGAGCTAAGATTAATATCTAATGAGATGGTTCTTCTTCATTCGCCAGGTACTCTTTTATCACCATGGAATAACAAATTATACACTCCTTCATATTTTTATGTAAAAACTTCTGGTATACCAACTGTGCCACCTGCTGAAAAATTAACTATAGATTATTTAACTCCAGCACAAATATTAAAAAAAGAAAATGTGGCTAAACCTGAAAAAACGGCCACTAAAAAACTGATATCGCTTAAATTGATTTGAATTAACAAAAACTACTTAGACTTAAAAATATATTTTTTAAGGATGCTAATCATTAATAATAAAAATAGACCACCTATTAAATATGGACTGTTCTTGCCTATAAACTCAAAGAAGACACCTGCTAATGCAGGACCAATTATTCTTGCCAATGATGATACTGATTGAGTAATACCCAAAACCCAGCCTTTTTTATCCTCTGGCACCATATTTACTATCAATGTGGTCACCGTAGGCATAAATAATCCTAAACCCACTGCTATTAAAATCATAGATAGAACTGTATGTATTATTTCTGTCGATATGGATATACCTAACATACCAAAACTCAGAACTAAGCATCCCCAAAAACATAAGAATGATTCTCCGAAACGTTTAACTAATGGTCCTATAAAAATACCCTGAACAAGAGCGCCACAAATGCCTGCAAATGCAAATAAATATCCATTTTGTTGTGCTCCCCATAAAAACGTTCTCTCGGACCAAAGAGAAATAGTAGATTCCATAAATGCAAAAACCACAGTTATACAGAAAGATAATAAAATTAATTGTCTTAAATTAGGAAATTCCAGGGCACTAATTAAGCTCTTTAATCTTTTTTTCTCAAAACCATTAACTGATAAATTTGTTACTTTCAGTGATATCAGAGCCACAATCAACGCTATAAAAGACAAAGCTGCTGCAATAATAGGGGGCAAGAGCACATTTGGGTTATTAGGGTCTGAACCTGCCAATATTCCTCCTATAGCTGGCCCTATAATAAATCCTAAACCAAATGCTGCACCAAATAAGCCCATAGCTTTAGCTCTATCTTGCTTTTCAGTAATATCAGTTATATATGCTTGAGCCACTGCTATATTACCTGCCATAATACCTGCAAAAGCTCTCGCTATAAATAAATCAGATAAACTGTTCGCAAAAGCTAGTAAAACATATGCTGCTACCGTCCCAATCAGTGTGCACCAAATTATAACTCTTCTTCCATATTTATCGCTTAATCCTCCCCAAACAGGGGCAAAAATAAATTGAGAAAAAGAGTAAACTACCATAAGCATAGTAACTTTTTGAGGAGACGCATTGAAGGTTTCAGCATAAAAAGGAAGCAGCGGAATGATAATTCCAAAACCAATTAAGTCTATAAAAACTACTAAAAGTATAGCAAACAAATAATTATCTCAATATTAACAACTTGATTTTCAAATACGTCCATAGAGCAAAAATTTATTTTGTCTATCTTGCAAAAGATTTTCTGGAGAAGATTTTTTTAATTCATTAAGCTCTGATAAAATCGCCTCATCAACATTTCTTATGGTAAGAGAATGATCCCGATGGGCACCCCCTTTTGGTTCAGAAATTATGGTATCAATTATACCTTTGCCCTTTAAAAATTTTGCGGTTATGCCTAGTGATTCTGCAGCTAATTCTGCTTTATCATTATCACGCCATAAAATTGAGGCACAGCCTTCAGGGGAAATTACAGAATATATAGAATTTTGAAGCATTAATACCTTATCAGAGGCAGCAAGAGCTACTGCCCCACCCGATCCTCCTTCTCCTATTATGACACTAATAAAGGGAACTTTTACTTCTAAACATGTTTGTATACAATTAGCTATAGCTTCTGCCTGACCCCTCTGCTCTGCCCCAACTCCGGGATATGCTCCCGCTGTGTCGACAAAAGTAATTATGGGCATTTTAAATCTATCAGCTAGCTTCATAAGGCGTGCAACTTTTCTATAACCTTCAGGTTTAACCATTCCAAAATTATGCTTCAGTCTTGAATCAGTATCGAACCCTTTTTCTTGCCCTATAACCATAACAGATTGAGAATGATAAGATCCTATCCCCGCAATGATAGCTTTGTCTTCTGAAAATCCTCTATCCCCAGATAAAATTTGGAAATCGCTAATCAAAACAGTCAGATAATCACTAAAATGAGGCCTCTCAGGATGTCGAGCCACCTGAGTTATTTGCCAAGGAGATAATTTTTCATAAGTTTTCTCCAATAAATTATCAATTTTTTCTTTGAGCCTCAAAATTTCACTATTATTATCCGATTTTTCGCCAACTAGATTAAGACTGAGATCCCTTATCTTTCCTTCTAAATCGGCAATTGGCTTTTCAAAGTCTAAAAAATGCATAAGTATTCCTTTTTAAATATTTTTATAATTATAAGTTATAATATATTTTTTGACAATGGATGCATATTCAACGCCCGACGACGTTTATCATCAGCAATATGGGTATAAATTTGCACAGTAGAAATATCAGCGTGCCCAAGTATTTCTTGCAAAACACGTAGATCTGCTCCTCCAGCTAACATATGAGTAGCAAATGCATGTCTTAAACTATGCGGAGAAATGTTCTTATAACCCAATTCAGCTTTTAGAGCAGTAGATGTTAAAAGTTGGGCAAACCTTCTTGCCGTGAAATGTCCTTTACTACTAGAAGATGGAAACATCCAAGGAGATGACACATTATTTTTGGTAAAATATTTTCTTACAGCCAAATAATTTCTCAAAGCTTTTAAAGCTGTTTTTCCTACAGGTACTAATCTCTCCTTTTCACCTTTTCCTCTTACAAACAGGTGAGACTTTTCTATATTTACTGATTTTAATGATAGACTCACTAATTCTTCCACCCTTACTCCAGAAGAATACATGAGTTCTATCAAAGCAAGTAGCCTAAGTGATTTAGGTTCTTTAGAAGAGCTAACCACACTTAATAATTTTTCAATTTCTTTTATAGTCAGTACATTGGGAAGGTTTCTATGTCTTCGAGGAGACTTAACATCACTTATGGGATTATCTTCAATAAAACCGTCAATTACCAAAAACTTAAAAAATTCCTTAATAGATGAAAGTTTTCTTAAAGTGGTATTTCTTGAAATATTTTTATTGTTTATATCATCTAACCACCCAGAAATGTGTTCTTTACTTAATGATAAAACTGAAAGATTATACTTTTTATTTATAAATTTCACGAATAGTTGCACATCGGCTATATATGCTCTTCTAGTGTTTACTGAAGACATTTTTTCTGAAATCATCATCTCGTTATAAAGTTTAATTAAATTTTTATCCTGTTTCATACCTATTGAGTAACAGCAATTGCTGCCTCTACTGCAATAGCCCTAGCATCATCCTCTAATCCAATATTTCTTAGAGCCCTTATAACTGCGTTTAAACTTACCAAACCTGATTTAGATGGGCCATCTGACCCTAACATAATTAAGCTAATTGCAACCACTTCAGCTACCCTATTATTTTCGGCCGCATTTATTAATTGATATCTTAATGCACTTGATGGAATACTTTCTTCCGTATGTATGTATTCTGGGTTTACCAAATTTTTCCAGGCTCCTTCCGCAATATTTATTCCCATAGCACTCAACAACACTAAGAGACGGCTAGCTCTAATTTGTTTTTCCTTATTACTCAAAGTATCTGGTAAACCAGACCACACATCTGTAGCCTGAGAGCTCATGAATGGTTTAGGAAGAGGCTGACCTGAAACAGCAATTAGTGGTAGTAATCTTAACAAGCTACCTGAAGCCTCAAAATCTAAATCTGCAGTTTTTCCTAATAAAGCTAACCATTCCGAAGCCGCTTTATAATTTCCTCCTGCCATTCCAGCTCTAGCTGCTGAAGAAGCAAACCATATCAGATCTGACCTAGGTTCTAAAGTCAATAAAATGGGTAAAATTGTTGCCGAATATGCTGTAAATAAATCTTCTTTGTCTGCTCTATCAAGCAAAAGTCTCAAAAATCTTGCTCTCTCTATATACGAAGTAGCTCTTAAAGAGGCTTGATAAAGCAAGGCTCTAGCCATATAGCCTTCCATATTTTTGCTTTCTGTTGCAGCCCTAGTAAAAATATTTTCACCAAAATCATATTCATTACATAATTGACCCAATACACTACTCTCCAAAGCTCCTGCAGATACAGCTTGTTCTGCTAGCAAAACTCTAAGTTTCCAAGGATGTGACGAATTCAACGCTACTATCCGTTTACCTGAAGGACTCAATCTTAATCTTTGCTTATCTAACTGTTCTCCAGGTAATACCGCTATTAATATCTCAAAATAAATGCTCTCTAAATTACTTTCTTCTGGAGGAGCATAACCATCGGCTAGCGAGTAAATTAAAGAAGAAAAAATGTCATCACTTTCTAATTCAGCCATTAATAACTCAAGACTTAATAAAGCAGCATCTCTCTTCCCTTCTATAAGTTGGCACACTACAAGGATTTTTCTCCAATGTAATTCATTGGTTCGTTTTGTTAAATCTTTTACTTCCTCACATACTTCTTTTGTTTCTCCAGATAATAATCTGGCGCTTATAGCTTCTTTTGCCAACTCATCAACCATATCCTCTAGAGGAACAGCTTCACTTAATGTAAAAAGCTCTTTTCCAGCTCCTAATCGCGCCAATTTTGAAAATCTTAACGCAAGAAATGTCGCGTCAACTTCTTGATGTTTTATAGGTTTGCCATCAGGACCAATTACAGATAATTCTTTTGAAGAGACCTCTTCAGGCTGGCTAGCACGACTAAGCAAAAGTCGTTTTGCTAAACTGCGCATAGCAGCTGAAGGAGCGTTCACAGGTAAAAGTTCTATAAGTACTTTAGCAAAATTTCTGTCAGTGCCACTCCACATATTCCAGCCTAAACTGCTCTCTTCTTCAGATAAAATTCCTAGCCAACCAGCATCAATTTTTGGCAATTCAGAAATGGATACTGCATCTAACACATCTAAGTCTTTAGCAGGACCATTATCAACATCAACTTCTTCTTTTAAAATATCAGGAACTATGTTTTTAGGAGAACCAGTTTCATTTACATATTCTTCACTACCAAAATCTTGTTCCTGAGCAAAGGATTCAAAAAAAATAAAACAAATAAAAATTAAAATCTTAATTTTTAACAAGTTTGTCTTAAAGATGATCATTCTCTATAACCTTTTCAATTATTTGTGGCTCTACAGGCAATCCCTTTATCATGAATGTTATAGAGACCACAACAATACCTATAGCTATTAAAAAAAATAGTATTTTTAAAAATTTACCCATCAATTATATTTCCTTAAAATATTTCACACTTTTTAATAATTCAATTTAAGTCATATTTAAAATTATTTATTATGAAAACTATCTTATATTTCTAATTTACATCTTTATACCTAAATGAGATATTAAATAAATAAAAGGTAGCTTTTACAAATATCATGAATCAATCATTAAACAAAACAATTCATAATCCATTAATTCTCAAAAAGGAAGAATTTATCAACAAAACACTTTTGAATAAGCCAATAATTTTTGTAGGAATGATGGGCTCAGGAAAAACTGCTATTGGGTACATTATAGCAAAAATGTTAAATAGAATATTCTATGATATAGATAATATTATTGAGAAAAATCGTGGATATTCTATAAATGAAATATTTGAAAATGCAGGTGAAAAAAGATTTAGAGAAATAGAATATGAAGAATTAATAAAAATTAAAAACCGTAATTCTGTAATCGCTACTGGCGGAGGCGCTTACATAAATGATAAAAGCCACAGATTAATTAACAAAATGGGTTTTACCGTATGGATAAAAGCTGACTCTTCAACTATTATTAAAAGAACTAAAAAAAATAAAAATAGACCTCTACTTCAGGGTAAAGATATAAATAACAGGATAGAATCACTATTAAAAGAGAGAAATCCCATATATAAAAAAGCTCAATTATCAGTTAATACAACTAGTGAAAATAAAAATATAATGTGTAAAAATGTCATAAATTCTATTGAAAAACATTTAATTGACAACTCAAATGATTAAAAATATTAAAGTTAGTTTAAAACACACAAATTATAACATATACATAGGTCATGATCTTATAGAAAAGGCTGACCATTATCATAAAGAATTTTTTAAGGTAAGACCAAAAATAGTAGCCTTTGATGCAAACCTATCAAATACTGCTCTGTTAAAAACTTTCTTTAAAAAGCTAGGTAAAAACACAAAAAAAATACCCATTCCATCTGGTGAAAAAAGCAAATCTATTAAAGCTTTAGAAATATTATATGATAATTTACTTTCCGCAGGGATACAACGCGATACTGTAATTTATGCATATGGTGGTGGTGTTATAGGAGACTTAGTGGGATTCGCAGCAGCTACTATATTAAGAGGAGTAGATTACGTACAAATACCTACTACTCTTTTATCCCAAATTGACTCATCCGTTGGTGGCAAAACAGCAATCAATAGTAGTTTTGGAAAAAATCTTATAGGAGCTTTTTACCAGCCTAAATTAGTCCTTATTGATATTAATACCTTATCCAGTCTTCCTCAAAGACAAATGAAAACTGGTTATGCAGAAATGATTAAGTACGCTATAATAAATGACATAAAGTTTTTTGAATGGCTTGAAAAAAATGGAAAAAATATTTTATCCAAAAATAATGAGCATCTAGTAGAAGCTATATTTAAGTGCGTATTTTCTAAAGCTAAAATAGTCTCTGAAGATGAAAAAGACAAAAATCAAAGAACATTATTAAATTTGGGACATACATTTGCCCATGCTTTAGAAAAAAATTCTAACTTTAACGATATAACACATGGAGAGGCGGTTTCCGTCGGATTAGTTTTAGCAACAAGGTTATCTTATAAACTATATTATTGCGAGTTACAAGAATCCAAAAGAGTTGAAAAACACTTACGCCAACTAGGGTTACCTACTGAGATTTCAAATTTGTTTACTAAGAACATTAAAGCAGATAAAATAATCGAAGCCATGAAATTAGATAAAAAAAACTTCAATAAAATTATTAGATTCATTCTAATAAGGGGTATAGGAAAAGCATTTGTTTGTGATAGAGTACTAAAAAAAGATCTTAAAGAATTTCTTATTGAGAACGGAGCAACCTAAAATTTAAAAATGAACCACATACCAAAATGTTGATAGAAATAATAGCCATAATCTTTCTTCTTCTAATATCTGCTTTTTTCTCCTCATCAGAAACTGCTATTACAAGAGCATCGGATGCAAAAATTCACCAAAAGGCTGACGAAGGCAATATAAGAGCCATCCATACAAAAAAACTTTTAAAAGATAGGGAAAAAGTTATTGGTGCACTATTATTAGGAAACAATGCCGTAAATATTTTAGCCTCTGCATTAGCTACTAGTCTATTAATAGCGCCCTTCGGAGACGTTGGTATCGTATACGCAACAATACTAATGACCATTTTAATATTTATTTTTTCAGAAGTCTTACCCAAAACTTATGCTATTAGAGAATCTGAAAAATTAACTCTCTATTCAACTCCATATATAAAATTTATTACCATGATTCTAGCTCCTGTAAATATTATGGTACAGATCCTTGTTAGCTCCATACTTAATTTAGCTGGTAGAAAAAGTAATAGGAGCGATTGGAAACAAAGTATAAGAGGGGCAATTTTATTAGCTAATGATGAGGGAGGAGTAAGAAAAAGAGATAGAAAAATGCTGGAAGGCATTTTAGATCTTAATGAAATAAGTGTTAGTGAAATCATGACACACAGAAAAAATATAGAAAGTCTCAACATCATGAAAAACAAAAAAGCACTAGCAGATTTTGCTATTAAGAGTCGCTTTAGTAGAATACCTATTTGGAAAAACAATCCTGATAATATAATTGGCATCCTTCACATTAAAGATCTAACAAGATCCATATGGATTTCTGAAGATTTAAATATAGAAAAGATTTTACAGAAGCCTCTATTTATTCCTGAAACCACTTCCCTTTCAATTCAATTAAATCAATTTAGACAATCTTCAATTCAAATGGCCTTAGTTGTAGACGAATATGGAGTGCTTCAAGGACTAATAACTTTGGAAGATATTTTAGAAGAAATTGTTGGAGAAATTTTTGATGAATTTGATAAACCTTTTGCAAGCCCTTCTAAATTAAATGATGGAAGTGTGTTAGTAGACGGGACTATGACAATAAGAGATATAAATCGTTTTATGGATTGGAAAATTCCTGATGATGAAGCTTCAACCTTAGCAGGCTTGTTTATAGAAAAAGCACAAAAACTTCCGAAAGAAGGAGAGGTTTTAAGAATTAAAGATTTTGAATTTAAAGTTATAAAGAGAAACAAGACTAGAATTTCTAAATTATCAATCATAAAAACAATCAATGATTAATACACTTATAGCAATAATCTCAATTATTTTACCAGTAATTATAATTATAGGTCTTGGATATATATGGAACAAAATAGGAAATAATTTAAATCAAAAAGAGATTATTAAATTTATTGCTTGGATAGGAGCTCCCTGTCTAGTTTTTAGCTCTCTTGTTAATCTTGATTCCTCATTTTCCGTTATAATAAATATTATTATAGCTGCAATACTTATGATTTTAGGAATGATATTCTTTGCATATATAATATTAAAAATATTTAAATTACATTTCAGAACTTATGTAAATCCCATTACTTTTGTCAATAGCGGGAATTTGGGAGTAACGCTATGCTTATTGGCTTTTGGTAGGGTTGGACTAGAAATTTCAATTATATATTTTGCAGTTGTCTCGATAGCAAATTTCACACTGGGAGTTTCTATATGGTCTGGAAATTGGTCTCCTAGAATTTTAATGAAAAACCCTATACTATACTCAGTAATCGCGGTCATAATTATACACTTAATTAAAATTCCTGTCCCTAAAATTGCATCAAATACAATAGACCTACTTGCAGGAGCAACTATCCCTTTACTACTATTTAGCATGGGAATTTCTATTGCTAATATTAAATTTAATATAGAATATAAACTTATTCTTTTAATTATTTTTAGAACATTATTTGCACTAGCCTTGGCATATTCTATCACTATAGCCTTAGAGCTAGATGAATTATTACAAAAAATTATATTATTACAAGCAGTGTTGCCTGCAGCATTATTTAATTTTTTATTTGCTTCTGAATATTCTATTTCTCCCCCAGAAGTAGCCAGCTATATCATATTATCAACTTTTATATCTATAATAACGATCTCTCTATTTTTATTGATCATTTTATAAATTCATATTAAGGAGACTATAATGCCACTTAAAGCCCCTGAAAGTAGAAAAGCCATCCATAAAAGAAACGTATTTTGTTGCGGATATAAAAGAAATGATAATTTATGGGATATAGAGGGATACTTAATAGATACTAAAACCTATAACTTTAAAACTTGGGCTCGAGGTAATGTAAAAGCTGGTACTCCTGTACACGAAATGAGCATTCGAATTACAATAGACAATAACCTTAAAATCTATGATATTGACCTTGATATGTCAGCAAATCCATATCCATCTTGCCCTGAAGTGATTCCTAACTTTAAAGAACTTATTGGTTTAGAAATTAGCAAAGGCTTTAGGAAAAAAGTAAGAGAAATAGTAGGGGGAATAAAAGGTTGTACGCATATGATGGAATTACTTTTTCCTATGGCAACTACTGCTTTTCAAACTATATATTCACTCAAAAATAAAACTAATAGTTCTCCCAAGCTAATTAATACTTGTCATAGTTGGAGTGAAAAAAGTGATGTAATAAAAAAAGAATATCCGGATTACTACAAAAAATGAGTAAATTTTAGGGAGTTTCTAATTTCATAGATAGTGCATGCAATCCTGATTTAAATTCTCCTGCAAGCAACTTGCTTATCATCCTTTCTCTTTCAACTTTAGATTTACCAATAAATTTATTGCTTTTTACTATAATACTATAATGACTTTCTCCTGTTGCTGGAGCACCAGTATGGCCTTTATGCTGTTCACTTTCATCAGTAATACTAAAATATTCAGGAGAAAGAAATGCAATAATTACTTGCTCTATACGATTTTTTCGTTCACTTTTACCCATATATTACCTATCCAATATACTAATAAAAATACATATAAATTACTTACTTGCCAAATGAAATATACTAGAAAACATAAAGATGAATACCAATATATCTCTGAAGAAGAAGATAGGATATTACAGCTTATAAAATATTGCGAATGGAAAAATTGCGATAATAAAGGGATATATAAAGCTCCAAAGAACAGATTGTTTTTAAGAGAATTTCACTGGTTTTGTTTAGAACATGTCAAAGTATATAATAGCCAATGGGATTACTTTTCAGGATCTTCACAAAAAGAAATAGAAAAAGAGGTTCGCGAAGATATGACTTGGCACAGACCAACCTGGCCGATGGGAGTGAATAATAATCTATTTAACATTAAATTAAATGATCCTTATACAGTTTTTAAAAATAAAAAATTTAAAACTTCTAATGAAAATAATATTAACAGGACAAGTAATACAAAAATTGTAGATGCTTTCACTGCGTTAGAGCTAAAAATGAATTCTTCCTTGCCTGAAGTTAAAAGAAGATATAAAACGTTAGTCAAGAAATATCACCCTGATGCAAACAAAGGTGAAAAAAACACATCTGATAGATTAATTAAAATAAATGCAGCATACTCATTTCTTTTAAAAAAATTAAGCTAATATATTTTAATAATAAACTTATTATGAAGGAATAATATGACTATAAAAGAGGAAAATACAAATATTCGTAATCTACCAAATACTACAATTAATGCGAAAGAAGTTTTTGATATAGATGTCGACATGGAAATCCCCGCCTATTCAGAACCTGACGAATATGTCCCGTTAATAGATAAAAATTATTATTTTGATAAAGATACTACTCTTTCAATATTAGCTGGAATCAAATTTAATAGAAAGGTTTTAATACAAGGATATCACGGCACAGGCAAATCAACTCATATAGAACAGGTAGCTGCTCGACTTAATTGGAGATGCGTTAGAGTAAACTTAGACAGCCACATAAGCAGGATAGACTTAATAGGACGCGATGCTATTGTTTTAGAAAAAGATAAGCAGGTTACAACCTTTAAAGAAGGCATTCTGCCTTGGGCAATTCAATCTCCTACTATACTAGTATTTGACGAATACGATGCTGGTAGACCTGATGTTATGTTTGTAATACAAAGAATACTTGAGAGCGATGGAAAATTGACTTTACTAGACCAAAGTAAGGTGATTACTCCACACAAGTATTTTAGATTATTTTCAACTGCAAATACAGTAGGATTAGGAGATACATCAGGAATTTATCACGGCACACAACAAATTAATCATGGCCAAATGGACAGGTGGAATATTGTTACTGCCTTAAATTATTTAGCCGAAGAAACTGAGGTAAAAATTGTTACACTGCAAATAAATCAAAATACACCTAAAATCCTTAACAAAGAAGAAATTATTAAAATGGTAAGACTTGCCAACCTAACAAGAAATGGGTTTAAAAATGGAGATCTTTCCACAGTTATGTCTCCTAGAACAGTAATAACATGGGCAGAAAATACTATTATTTTTAAAGATATCATATATGGTTTTAAGGTAACATTTTTAAATAAATGTTATGATACTGAACGTGCTACTCTCGGAGAATACTATCAACGTTGTTTCGGAGAAGAAATACCAGAAGAATGGTTGAACTCTATATCAGAAAAAAACAATGATTCTAATGAAACTGAAATATGAACGAAAAAAAAAATATAATAGACCTTTTTAAAAATTCAATATCTTCCACTGTACGGGCAATTTCTGAAAATAAAAATATTGATATAACTTATAGTACACCGAGTAAAACCAAAAAAGACAATCAAATCATATTACCTTCGCCAAGTATAAAGCTTTTAGAAAACGAAAAAAATGAAATAAGAGGAAAAGCAGATAGTTCTGCCCTAAAATTGAAGTACCATAACAAGTTAATTCATAGTTCAAAAACACCAAATGGTATAATAAGTAGAAAAATTTTTAATTCTATTGAAACTGCTAGATATGAATCAATTGGAATAAATAAATTTCCAGGAATTTTTAAAAATATTGATAAATCTATAGAATCAAAATACAAAATTAAAAATATCTCAGCAAAAAAAGACGTAGCAATAGAAGATGCAGTTCAAATAATCATTTTAGAACACCTTACCGAAAAGACATTACCAAAAAAATTAAAAAAAATTACTGAGTCGTGGCGTAACGATATAGAACCAGTAATAAAAGAAAATATTACTAAGCTAAAAAATAATCTTAACAAACAAGATAATTTTTCTGATTTTGCTTTATTATTAACTGAAAAACTACAGTTAATGAGTATAGAAGACAGTAACAACGATGAAATTGATGATGAATTAGAAAACAATAATTCTGAAGATGATGCAGAAAATTCAGATCAAAATGAAGAAATGAATAAAGATGCAAAATCTGAATCTCAAGACGATAAAATGGGTGAAACCGATGACTTTGATAAAGATTTAATTGAAACAGAAGTAAGCGATGATGAAAATAGTGAAAACGCTAATCCAATCTACGAACCTCCAAGAGATAAAATTAATAATTTTCATTATAAATCTTTTACAAAGAAGTTTGATGAAATTATACCCGCTCCCGAATTGTGTGACTCTGATGAGCTAGTTAGATTAAGAAATAGTTTAGATAAACAATTAGACAACATGGAAAATATAATCTCTCAACTGGCTAATAGATTGCAGAGAAAACTTATGGCACAGCAAAAACGTTGGTGGGAATTTAACCTTGAAGAAGGAATTTTAGATTCAGCTAGACTCAGTAGAGTCGTGATAAATCCAACACTACCTTTATCATACAAAAGAGAAATTGAGTCGGAATTTAAAGATACTATA
>CAZNVN010000005.1:1014-10163 GCA_964576635.1 uncultured Rhodospirillaceae bacterium | reverse complement strand
TCGATGAGAGGAAGACCTATCACCGTAGCTGCATTGAGTGCTGATATTTTAGCTTGTTCCCTAGAACGTTTAGGAGTAAAAGTTGAAATTTTAGGATTCACTACTAGATCATGGAAAGGGGGGAAAGCCAGAGAAGAATGGATAAACAAAGGGAGACCGCCTAATCCGGGAAGACTAAATGAGATTAGACATATTATATATAAGAGTGCAAGCAATCCATGGAGGAGAGCAAAATTAAATCTTGGGCTAATGCTAAGAGAAGGCATATTAAAAGAAAATATAGATGGCGAAGCAATTGAATGGGCCCATAATAGATTATTACAGCGTCAAGAAAACAGAAAAATTCTAATGGTTATTTCAGATGGTGCACCAGTCGATGATTCGACACTTAGCACTAACTCTGGAAGCTATTTAGACAAACATCTTCGTGAAACAATAAAGCACATAGAAGATCAATCTAAAATAGAGTTACTCGCAATAGGCATTGGACATGATGTGACAAGATACTACAAACAGGCTCTCACTATAGTTGAAGTTGATCAACTTGGTGGAGCTATGACAAACCAGCTGGCTCTTTTATTTGATCCTATAAAAACATCAAATATGACTCGTAAACTTCACAAAATTAGTTTTTATCTGGTAATTTTTTTAATATTAACTTTTTATATTCGATGGCTGATTTAGAAAGCTCAGAATTTGCTGTTATAGTTAAAAATTTATCTATTCCACCCTTTTTTTCTACTGTCCTTAAGGCATTAGGACAAACTTTAAAACGCATAGACCTACCCAAAACTTCACTATAAAGCGAAACCATTTGAAGATTTGGTAAAAATCGTCTTCTAGTTCTATTATTAGCATGACTAACATTGTTACCTGTCATTACCTTCTTACCACTTAATTCACAGACTCTTGCCATAAAATTACCTCTCCAAAACTTACTAGCAACCTGATAAATGAACCATAGGAAACAGTCAAGAAAGTTTTTAATTATTTGGTTTTGTAGGATGTTGCTCTATTAATCCTATAATTCTCCTTGCGGCATCTATTATATTAGTTCCAGGACCAAATATTGCTTCTACTCCCAGCTTTTCTAATGTTTTATAATCCTCCTGAGGAATTACTCCTCCAACTATAAATAGGACATTATCATCCCCATTAATCCTAATCTTATTAATCATTTCTGGAATAAGTTTTAAATGAGCTCCTGCTAAGCTAGATGCAGCAATCACATCTGGAGAAAACGACTTTGACAAAATAGCAACTTCATCAGGTGTTTGAAATAAAGGTCCTGTCTTCACTTCAAATCCTAAATCTTTATAAGCACTTGCTACTACATTAGCCCCCCTATCATGACCATCCTGTCCCAATTTTACTATTAATATTCTGGGCTTTTGTTTATGTTTTTTTACAAAATCTAGTATTATATTTTTAATATAAACAAAATTATCTTGTTTGCGTAATGCTTTTTCATAAATTCCTTCTACTCCCTTGTATGAAGAGGAATACCTTCCAAAAACTTTTTCAAGGGCTAAAGAAATCTCTCCTACGGTTGCTCTATTTCTAGCAGCCAATATAGAAAGATCTAAAAGATTAGAATTTTTATTTTTAGCTTCTTTAGTTAACCGATTAAGGGCCTCATTGACCGCATTATTGTCTCTTTCTCTCTTCAACTTATTAAGTGATGTAACTTGCTTGCTTCTGACTTGTTCATTATCTACTTTTAAAATGCTAAAATCTTTATCTGCAGCAAATTTGTATTTATTCATACCTACTATTATCTGCTGAGATGAATCTACATCCGCCTGTTTTTTTGCTGCAGATTCTTCTATCATTTTCTTAAGAATACCACGGGCAACAGCTTTTGTCATACCCCCTAAATTTTCAATCTTCTCAATCAAATTTTCAGCTGAAGCTATTAATCTTCCTGTAAGGGCCTCAACATAGTACGATCCAGCAAGTGGATCTACTGTTTGAGTGATTCCTGACTCTTCTTTTAAAACCAGCTGAGTATTTCTGGCTATCCTGGCAGAAAAATCTGTAGGAAGTGCAACTGCTTCATCATATGCATTCGTATGTAAAGATTGGGTCCCTCCTAAAACTGCAGCCATGGCTTCGATAGTAGTTCTGATTATATTATTGTAAGGATCTTGTTCAGTGAGAGAAACTCCAGATGTTTGACAGTGAGTCCTCAAAATTAACGAATTACTATTAGCTGGATTAAAATACTTTTTTACCAACTTTGCCCATAACCATCTAGCCGCTCTTAATTTTGCTACTTCCATAAAAAAATTCATACCTATAGCAAAGAAAAAAGACAATCTGGGTGCAAAATCATCTACTTTCAAACCTTTGTCTACAGCAGCTTTTATATATTCTAGGCCATCAGCAATTGTAAAAGCTAATTCTTGGACATGGTTGGCTCCTGCCTCTTGCATGTGATATCCACTTATTGATATAGAATTAAAAAGAGGCATATTTTTAGCCGTGTATTGGATAATATCTGAAACAATTCTCATAGATGGCTCAGGTGGATATATGTATGTATTTCTAACCATAAACTCTTTTAAAATATCATTTTGGATGGTCCCTTTTAGGAGTTCTTGGTTTACTCCTTGTTCCTCTGCAGCTACAATAAAATTTGCTAAAATAGGCAATACCGCACCATTCATTGTCATAGAGACCGACATTTTATCTAAGGGTATCCCTTTGAACAAAATCTTCATGTCCTCAACAGAATCTATAGCAACGCCAGACATTCCTACATCCCCATATACACGAGGATGATCACTATCATACCCTCTATGCGTAGCTAAATCAAAAGCCACAGACAAACCCATCTGACCTTCTTTCAAATTGCGTTTATAAAAAAGATTGGATTCCCTTGCAGTAGAAAAACCAGAATATTGTCGTATTGTCCAAGGTCTACCTAAATACATAGTAGCTTTAGGTCCTCTTACATATGGCTCCATACCAGGAACAGTATTCAGATGTTCTAACCCTAATAAATCTTCCTTAGTATATAACGGTTGAATCTCTATGCCTTCCGGAGTCTTCCAAACCAAAGAATCTACATTAGATCCTCGCAATTCTTTCTTAGCTAATTCACTCCATTCTTTCAGGGAGCGTACAGGAAATTTCACCATAAACATCCTAACTTATTAAAAAGACATATTAATAAATTACCACCAAAAATGCTAGTTATCTGACTTATCTACCCAAGGGACTTTTACAAAGGGAACCCCTTCTTCTTCTAAGTCGGCAGCTTCTTCATCACTTGTTTTCCCTCTGATTCCCCTTTCTTCACTTTTTCCTAAATATATAGACCTAGCTTCATCTGCAAAACGATCTCCAACATCTTCAGTATTTTTTTCTATCTGTGTTCTTAAAGTTCGTAATTTAGTATATAATTCAGCTTCTTTAACTTTAACAGGAACGTTCTTATTAGAAGGCTCTTTACTACTGGTTTTTTTTATTGCAGGGGCCATTAAAGCTCTATTGACTTGTATATCTCCACAAACAGGACAAGAAATAAGTCCATCCTCTGCCTGTTTTTCGAACCCTTCAGAACTAGGAAACCATCCTTCAAAAAAATGTTCGTATCTGCACTTAAGATCATACTTAATCACAATATATGTGCTCCTAACAAATTAATTAATATACTATTTGAAATGTTATATAATACTTGTTTTTATATGTTTAAACAAAAAAATAATTAAAAAGTATTATTCATATGAAAAAAACATTAAATAGTATCAACAAAATAAATAAGAATGTATCTCCTTGGATAAAGAATAATTTTGAGAAAATTGCTAAGAATAGTCTAATTTTAGATCTTGCTTGCGGCAGCGGCAGACATTCTATTCTTGCTAAACAAAAAGGTTTCAACGTTATTGCCATTGATATTGATTATAAAAAGTTGTTTTTCTTAAAAAAAACTAAAGACATAAAAGTTATTCAAATTGATTTAGAAAAAAAACATAATTGGCCATTTAAAAAAAATATATTTGATGCCGTAATAGTCATTAATTACTTGTATAGACCCCTATTCAAAAATATTTTTTATAGCATTAAACCAAAAGGCTTTTTATTATATGAAACTTTCACCTCAGCAAATAAACAATTTGGTCGCCCTTATAATCTTAATTATTTACTTAAACCGGGCGAATTAATTGATCTAGCCTTGGACAATGATATTTCTGTTATAGAATATGAAGAAATTATAACTCATTATATCAAACCTAAAGCGACCCAGAGAATTTTGGGGAAAATAAAATAAGTTTTATTGCTTAATTATAAATTTAAAGAACCCTGCTCTATAGTTTTCCAAAAACTTTCTTAGTTTGCAGTGATTTATCAATATCTAAATCGGCATAAATGATTTGTTTTGATCCATCATTTTGCTCAATTATTTTACCCCATGGGTCAATTATCATAGAATGTCCCCATGTGTGCCTATTCTTATAATGATTTCCCACTTGAGCAGGAGCTAAAATCCAGACAAAATTTTCTATAGCTCTTGCTCTTAACAACACTTCCCAATGTGCTAAACCAGTGGTTCTAGTAAATGCTGATGGAACTGTTATTATATTTGCTCCTCTATTTGACAGTTCCGTGTATAGCTCGGGAAACCTAAGATCAAAACATATTGTAAGGCCTATTGTTCCAAATTCAGTGTCAACTAAAGAGATCCTCTTTCCTGCAATGTATAAATCTGATTCACGATATATTTCTCTATAGGAAATTTTAGCATCAAACATATTTATTTTGTTATATATTGCTATTACATTTCCTTTTTTATCGATCAAAAGTGAACGGTTTTGCAATTTATCTCTTATTTTATAATTTGGAAAGACTGCAATAGAACCTAATAATACGTATATTCTATTAGTTTTTGCTGCGGTGATGGCTGCTTTTAAAACAGGATGATCCTGATCCACACTAGCATATTTTAACATAATTTTACTAGGTGCTAAACATGAACAATTTTCAGGGAAAAGAACCATATCGGCTTTATTTTTTGATGCAGTTTCAATAGAACTAATAATTGTTTCTATATTTTTATCCAACTCCGGTACGGAAGTCATTTCTACTAAAGCAACCCTCATATATTATTTTGCTCCTTTAAGAATAGTTTCCAACTTATTGTCTCTCTCTAACTTATATAACTCATTAAAACCACCAATATGCAATTCACCACAAAATATCTGCGGCACAGAAGTTTTTCCTTTTGTTAAATTAACCATTTCATCTTTTTTATGTTTTTCAACATTAATATTTATTTCTTGATATGATATATTTTTACCGTCTAATAATTTCTTAGCCATCAAACAAAAACCACACAAATCTCCTGTATATATAACTACTTTTTTCAAAAATTCCCCCTAACTAGTTAGTGATTTTAATAAAAATCCAAAAAATATCAATTATATGATAAAATAAAAAACATGAGGGTTAATTATTCTATACCTAAAATATTTGAGGATGCAAAAACTAGATCAAAAATACTATGCCTCAAAAACCAGAATTATTTTAGTGATAAAAACCAGTTCTTGGTTTATGCAGCAAAATCAATCTCAGAAAGAATATCTGAAATTACTAAAGATTTTCAAACTGCTTTTGAAATAAATGCTAGAAGTAATAAAACTGTGAGTACTATAAAAAAGGCAGAAAACGTAGGTGATATAATATCTTCTTCCTTATTCTTAAAAAATATTAAAAGTCCCTTACATATTTTAGCCGACGAAGAACTGATCCCAATTAGAGATAATTCTGTAGATTTGTTTTATACAGTATTTGGTTTAAATTATATTAATGATTTGCCAGGAACATTAGTACAAATTCATAATTCATTAAAAAAAGACGGAATGTTTATAGCTGCATTTTTAGGAGAAGGGACTCTTAAGCCGCTTACCGAGAATTTTGCTATTGCAGATGAAAAAATTCTGGGAGGAATATACCCTAGAATTCATCCTTTTTATGAAATAAAAACTTTAGCCAATCTAATTCAAAGAATTGGATTCAAAAATATAGTTGCAGATCAAGAAAAAATTAAAAAAAAATATACTAACTTGAAGGATTTGTTGCATGATATTCGTGGTTTTGGGGAAACTAACCTAATTAAAACTAGAAGAAAAGCGTTTACTCCTTCAAATATATTTAAAACAATAGAAGCAAATCTCAAAAAGCAATCTCCTTATAAATACCAGTTTTCTATGCCTTTTAATATTTTATTTATAAATTGCTGGAAGGGAAAAACTTAACTTATGGCAAGAATTTTTTTAAGAGGTTTAATTAATAATTTATCTGCTTGCAACATATCAATATTACTCAGTTCTTCTTTGTTAAAAAATTGAATTTTCTGATTTTCTTTGGATTTAATACTTCCTTTCCATTTTCTGCAAATATAGACAGGCATTAGTAAGTGGAAACTAGGATAACTATGACTAATAAAAGTCAAGGGTATCAATTTATCAATTTTAACATCTAATTCCTCGTACAATTCTCTACATAAAGCAATTTCTGGAGACTCTTTCGCTTTAATTTTTCCTCCAGGTAACTCCCATAAAAAAGGCATACTCTTATCAGCTGGCCTCTGCTGAAAAAGTACTTTTTCATCTTGAATTAGAGCAGCTGAAACAACTAGTAACAAACTATTATTTTTTTTCATTTCAATTTTTTAATATTTTTAATTAGAATTATTACCAACCTATATCAATTAAACTATAAATGTGAAATATTGATAGGAAAAACTATTATAAAAACATATCAAATTATTATTGTCTTCTTAGTATTAAATACCATTTATATTTTTCCAATGCTAGCCCAGGATATAAAAGTAGAAAGTATTTTCTGTAGAGGTGTATATAGCACCCAGAATTCTCTTAAGTATGCTGAATGGAATATAATAAAAAGAATATCAAACTTTAAAGTAATATTTAAATTAGATGACGATTCTAGAACAGCAAAATTTAAAGTTAGAAAAGGTAATGCAGGTATTATAGTAGGCACGGGGGGCTGGGAAAGAGAAACAGGGGAAAAAACTTCTCTTAATATGTTTTTTTCTCAAACCAATAAATCCTTCAAAATGACTAGTAGATACTCATATCTTAGAGTTCAAGGCTTATGTGATAAAAAAATTATTATAAATTAGTTAAGAACGATAATCTGCATTTATTCTGATATAGTCATGGGTTAGATCACAGGTCCATACTTTAGCCGAACAATCCCCTTGCGCTAAATTAATATTAATTTTTATTTCTCTATTCTTCATATATCTAGAAAGTTTACTCTCTGAGTGCTTTTTAGAAATTGAACCCAATTCAGAAACTACAATATTTCCAATAGAAATTGATAAAAGACTAGGAAAAACACTTATACCTGCTTTACCTATAGCCATTACAACCCTACCCCAATTAGCATCTTCTCCAGCAACTGCAGTCTTTACAAGAGCTGAGTTAGCAACAGACATTCCAATCTTTCTAGCAGCTTTTTCTGTTTTAGCCCCTTCAACATTGATTGTTATCAACTTTTTAGCACCTTCTCCATCACAAACAATCTGCTTTGCAAGGTTTTGAAGAACATCATTTAAGGCTACAGCAAATGAAGCAACTCGTTTATCTTTCATTTTCAAAATTGGTTTTTGCAAACCAATTATTCCAGTCGCAAATAATCCACAGGTGTCTGAGGTAGAGGTGTCTCCATCAACAGTAATGCTATTAAAAGATTTCTCAACTCCTTCTTTAAGTAAAGAAGATAGAATCTTTGCAGGAATCTTTATATCAGTAAAAATAAAAGCTAACATAGTTCCCATATTAGGAAAAATCATTCCAGAGCCCTTAGCTATGCCAACAATATTAATTTTTTTTCCTTCAATTATGCAATTAGCGGTGGCTCCTTTAGAGAAGGTATCAGTAGTACATATAGCGTTGGCTATAGATTCCCACGAACTTTGCTTACTTGCATATAACTTTGGAATGGATTCAGTTATTAATTCTGAAGAGAGTCTTTCTCCAATAACTCCTGTGGATGCAATATAAACTTCACTATTTTTACATCTCAGTACACCAGATACGGTCTTTACAGTATTTTGGACTGTTTTTAAACCTTCCACCCCAGTATGAGCGTTTGCATTACCAGAATTAACAACTAAGGCCCTAGCCTTCCCCTTATTACGTATTTTTCTACACCAAATTACTGGTGCAGAGGGCATTTTAGAATTGGTTAGCGTACAAGAAACTGTTGTATCTTTTTCCATAGATACCATAATTAAATCTTCTTTTTTACTTTTACGGATACCTCCATGAATAGAAAACATAGAAATCCCTTTAATCCTCGGCAATTTAGGAAATGACTTTGGTGCTAATGGCGACTTTTTTGTTAACATACGTAAATGTAATTCTCTTTTATTTATTTTTTTATTGTATAAAAAGTAATAATTTACCATATACAATAATGCATAAATAAAATGAAGTTAATTATAAAAAGCATTATTTGAAGAATATCTAAAATAATTATATTTATTTTATAACCACCATAAGTTGGTAAATATTATAATGGGAATAGTATGCTGAATAATATAACAAAAAGAATTTTTGGTACTCCAAACGACAGGTATATAAAAAACACTGCAATTCTGATAGAAAACATTAATCAACTGGAAGAAAAAATACAAAAATATACTGACGAAGAGCTTCAAAAGTTTACACAGCAATTAAAAGAAAGTTACAAATCTGGTAAAACTCTAGAAGAACTTTTACCAGAATCTTTTGCAATTGTTAGAGAAGCTTCTAAAAGAACGCTCGAGCAAAGACACTATGATGTTCAATTAATTGGGGGAATAGCATTACACCAAGGAAAGATAGCTGAAATGAAAACCGGAGAAGGAAAAACTTTAGTATCTACTTTGCCTGCTTATTTAAATGCTATTTCGGGAAATGGAGTACACATAGTTACTGTAAATGACTATCTAGCTAAAAGAGATAGCCAATGGATGGGTAAAATTTATAAATTTCTGGGTTTAACAGTAGGATGTGTAACTTCAGGTATAAGTGATGAAGAGAGGAAAGCTGCTTACAATTGTGATATAACGTACAGTACTAATAATGAGCTGGGTTATGATTTTTTAGGAGATAATATGAAATTTGATATGC
>CAZNVN010000005.1:0-1004 GCA_964576635.1 uncultured Rhodospirillaceae bacterium | reverse complement strand
AGTGAACGATTATTTAGCAGCCAGAGATGCCGAATGGATGGGCAAAGTATATGAAATGCTTGGACTAACAGTAGGCTGCGTTGTGCCGAACTTAACCGAATTGGAACGTTATGAAGCATATCGCTGTGATATCACTTATGGAACTAATAGTGAATTTGGCTTTGATTATCTGCGAGATAATATGAAGTTTTCGTTGGAAGAAATGGTACAACGTCCATTTAATTTTGCCATAGTAGATGAGGTTGACTCAATATTAATAGACGAGGCCAGAACCCCATTGATTATATCAGGTCCTACTGAAGACAATTCAGCACTATACAACACAATTAATAATATTATACCTAAATTAAAAGATGAAGATGTAGATATAGATGAAAAAACCAAAAGTGTTTCTCTAACTGAAATTGGGAATGAGCATGTAGAAGCGATATTAAGTGAAAGTTCATTAATTAAGGATAAAAATCTTTATGACCCATCTAATATTAATATCGTTCATCATATTAATCAGGGAATAAAAGCGCATAAATTATTTGAGAAGGATAAAGATTATATAGTTAGCGATGGAAAAGTTGTAATCATTGATGAATTTACAGGAAGAATGATGGAGGGAAGGAGATACGCTGACGGATTACATCAGGCATTAGAGGCATAAGAAAAAATCATAATTCAAAATGAAAACCAAACTCTAGCTACTATAACTTTCCAAAATTACTTTAGAATGTATCCAAAACTATCAGGAATGACAGGTACAGCTTCTACAGAAGCAGAGGAATTAATAGAAATTTATAGCTTAGAAGTTATATCAATACCCACCCATAAACATATGATTAGACTAGATCAGAATGATGAGGTTTACAGAACAGCGGAAGAAAAATGGCTAGCGGTAATAGACGACATCAAGATGGCTAATAAAAAAAATCAGCCTGTATTAGTAGGAACTACCAGTATAGAAAAATCTGAAATGCTTTCTAATTTACTCAAAAAACATAAAATAAAACATAATG
>CAZNVN010000004.1:2705-38878 GCA_964576635.1 uncultured Rhodospirillaceae bacterium | reverse complement strand
GATAATCAATTAAGGGGAAGATCAGGAAGACAAGGCGACCCTGGGGAATCAAAGTTTTATCTCTCTCTTGAAGATGATCTGATGAGAATATTTGGATCTGAAAAACTTGATAATATGTTGCTCAAACTTGGGTTAAAAAAAGGTGAAGCCATAGTACATAAATGGGTAAATAAAGCTTTAGAAAAAGCTCAACAAAAAGTTGAAGCACGTAATTTTGAAATCAGAAAAAACCTTCTACGCTTTGATGATGTGATGAATGATCAAAGAAAGGCCATATACGAACAAAGAAAAGATTTAATTCAATCAAATAATATTTCTGAAACGATAAATAATATGAGACAAGAAGTTATAGAATCACTAGTAGAAGCTAATATACCTCCTAAAGCTTACCCAGAAAAATGGAATACTAAGGTATTAAACACTTCCCTTAAGGAATTGGGTCTCAATTTACCTATAATTGAATGGTCTGATGAAGAAGGGATAGCAGAAGAAGAAATAAAATCAAGAATATTAAACGCGGCCATGGATAGAGTGAAGGAAAAACTTGACGTATTAGGTGAAGATAATATGAGACTAATTGAAAAACAAATAATGCTCCAAATTATTGACCAAAATTGGAAAGAGCATCTTCTCCAACTTGATCATATAAGACAAGGAATTGGTCTTAGAGCTTATGCCCAAAGAGATCCACTCAATGAATATAAAGGTGAAGCATTTAATCTTTTTTATTCAATGCTAGAAAAAATAAGAATGCAGACCACGGCAATTTTATTGAACATACAAATTACCACGGAAATTCCTAGTAGAAGAGAACGCAAAACAGATTTTTTTGAAGGATCTAGCAAGACTGAGCCATCTAATAGAGGTATAAAATCAAAAAAAATAGGAAGGAATGCTCCTTGTCCTTGTGGATCAGGAAAGAAATATAAGCATTGCCACGGGAAAGTTGCCTAACTCTTAACGAAAGTGCATATATAATTCACTGAGGTATTATCAGTTAGAACCCATCTGTTAGAAGGTAGCCAAGTTAGCCCCTTTAAATGCCTAATATTGAATCCGACGCTTTCAAAACAATTACTTAGCTCATTAGGCTTAATAAATTTTTTAAAATTATGTGTTCCTTTGGGCATTTTTTTCAAAATATTTTCAGCTAATTTAATTACCAATAACTTTGCTAATACAGTCCTATTAATGGTAGATAGAATTATTAATCCCTTAGATTTAACACATTCAGATAATAATTTACAAAAGGTTGAAAAACTATTCACATGCTCTAATAACTCTAATGCCATCACTACATCATATTTTGCATGATTAGAAACTACACTTTCAACAGTTTCATTAAGGTATTTTATTTTCAAATTCATAATTTGAGAATGTTTTTTAGCAACGTTAATGAGTTCAACAGATTGATCTATTCCGGTAACTTTAGCACCCATTCTTGCCATAGGTTCAGAAGCAATTCCTCCACCACAGCCAACATCCAAGACCTTTATCCCTTCCAAGGATTTTAGAGATCCAGTTTGAATTGCAAAGTGTTCAAAAATAATATTTCTTATGTATGTCATTCTAATTTCTGACATAGAATGTAAAAAAGACATTTCTCCATCTTCGTCCCACCAGTCTTCTGCCAAACGACCAAACAATCTTACTTCTTCTTCATCTAATGTTTCAAAGCGCATATATATTTCCTATAAAAAGTATTCAAGAATTTAAAAACTTTTATTGCGAATTTTTAAAAGTCAAACTATGAATATATCTTATTTAATTAGTTTAAAATATAATTTTATTTTATTAAAAGTTTATATTAATAATATTTGAATGAAAGAAGTTTATGAGTTTAATAGTTCAAAAATTTGGTGGCACTTCTGTAAAAGATATAAGCAAAATAAAAAGAGCTTGTTTATTAATATCTACAGAACATAAAAAGGGAAACCAAGTAGTAGTAATTGTATCTGCCATGGCAGGAGAAACTACTAAATTAATTAACCTTTCAAAAAAATTTAATTATTCTAAAAGACTTGATGAATATGACGTTATCGTTTCTACAGGCGAACAAGTATCTGTAGGACTCGTATCAATGTGTTTAAATGAAATGGGTATTAAGGCACAGTCTCTCTTAGGATGGCAGATCCCAATTATATGTGATAACAACCATTCTAAAGCTAAAATTATTGAAATTAATACAAGCTCCATTCTTCAGATTCTGAAAAATGGTGCCATTCCTATTATTGCTGGATTTCAAGGTATAAGCCATACAGAGAAAAAAATAGTCACTTTAGGAAGAGGAGGTTCAGACACTTCAGCTGTGGCTGTCGCTGCTTCAATGAGTGCTGATTGATGTGATATATATACGGATGTGGATGGGGTCTATACTAGTGACCCCAAATTGGTTCCCTAAGCAAAAAAAATTAATCGAATAAGTTATGAAGAAATGTTAGAATTTGCTTCTCTAGGAGCAAAAGTGTTACAAACACGTTCAGTAGAAATGGCTATGCGCTATAATGTAGAAGTACAAGTTCTTTCCAGTGCATCAGGAAAGCCAGGAACATTAGTAGTTAAAGAGGAAAAAAATATGGAAAAAGCTTTAGTGAGCGGTATTACCCATAGCAAAGAAGAATGTAACATAACTCTAATTAATCTAGTAGATCAACCCGGAATTGCGGCTAAAATTTTAACACCTTTGAGTGATGCTCACATTAATGTAGACATGATAGTACAAACAGGCTCTGAAAGTGGTAAGAATATCAATTTTACTTTTACAGTATCTGAGTCAGACCTTAAACTAGCCGTTTCCTTAATGAACAAACACAAAAATGAAATTGGATTTCAACGTATTATCACTAACGACAAATTATCCAAAATTTCAATAATAGGCTTAGGCATGAGAACACATTCTGGCGTAGCAAAAAAAATGTTTGCTACCTTAGCATCCAAAAATATAAATATTCATGTAATATCCACATCTGAAATAAAAATAAGCGTACTTGTTAACGAAGAATTTACAGAACTCGCTGTAAAAGCTCTACATTCTGTATTTGAATTAGATTAAAATACCGTTCGATATAATAATAATAATTTTTTTTACCTATTATTTTTAGAATTATATAAAACAAATATATTAAGTTAGAGAGTAAAAAATAATAATGAAAAAATTTGAAGATATAGCTAATAAAATTGTCAACAGCAGAGAATTAAAAAAAAAGAAGATTGAAGAAGTATCTAGTATATTAAATATAAAACTTGATTTTCTTAAATTAATAGAGGCCGGCGAATTATCAAAGATAGAAAACAATATATATTCAAGAGGTCATATTAGAACATATTTACATTGGTTAGAAGTAGACCCTCAACCACTATTAAATTTTATAGATGATAAGGAAGAGAAAAAAAATAGAATCCAAAATCAAGAAAGTTACTTTAAAATTCCCAAGCTTACTATAAGCAAAAAATATATAATCTTAATTTGTCTGATAATTTTATGCTTAATCATATATAGCTGGAATAAATTATTCTTAAAAGATAGTAATATAATTGCTCATAAAATTAAATCAGAAAATAGTAACCTTGAAATAAAAATCACCAAACCAACTAAGAGAATTAAAAAAATAAATTTAGAAAATAATACAATTAACAATAAAATTAAAACTTCTGATATTTCTCTAGAAGCAATTTCTATTAGTTATCAAATTGAACATCTTGACGGTAGTATTTATACAAGTAAAATCCTTAAAGAAAGGATAAAAAATAGAAATACATAATAAAAAGCTTAAAAGCTAATCACCAATAATGTGGAGGAAAAAAAATTAAGGAAACAATGTCAATATTAGGATATTAGTTAAAGTTAGAATGATTAAGCAGGATATATATCTGAACTAGGCTAGTTTAATTAAAATAAAAAAGAATAAATGTAGGAAAATAAATTGAGTATAAGGTCATACAGAAAAATAGAGAGAAAAATCACTAAAAAGATAATGGTTGGTAATGTACCAGTTGGGGGAGGATCTCCTATAAGTGTTCAATCTATGACAAATACAGCTACAACAGATATTAAAAGCACAATAAAACAAATAAATAAGCTTGTAGAAGCGGGAGCTGATATAGTAAGGGTTTCTTGTCCTTCAAAAGAAGACACTAATGCTTTAAAAAAAATAGTAAAACATGTATCAGTACCGATTATCGCTGATATTCATTTTCATTATAAGCGCGCAATAGAAGCTGCTCAGGCTGGCGCAGCCTGCTTGCGCATTAATCCAGGTAATATAGGAACAAAAGAAAAAATTAAATCTGTGATTAAAGCAGCAAAAGATCATAATTGTTCAATGCGTATAGGGATAAATGCTGGATCTTTAGGACGCAACATACTAGAAAAATATAAATCTCCATCTCCAGAAGCATTAGTTGAAAGTGCTGTGAACAATATAAAAATTTTAGAAGATGGAGACTTTTATAACTTTAAGGTTAGTGTAAAAGCGTCCGATGTATTTCTATCTGTTTTATCATATGAAATGCTTTCTAAAAATAGTTAATACCCCCTTCATATTGGCATAACTGAAGCAGGTGGATTAAAATATGGGACAGTCCAATCTTCTATAGGTCTAGGTAGGTTACTCTGGTCTGGTATTGGAGATACTATTAGAGTTTCTCTTTCCGCTGATCCAATAGAAGAAGTAAAAGTTGGATTCCAAATTTTAAAATCCCTAGGTATTAGGAATAAAGGTGTTACTGTTATTGCATGCCCTTCCTGTGCAAGACAGAATTTTGATGTAATAAATACTGTTAAAATTATTGAGGAAAAATTATCTCATATTGCTGATCCAATTACTTTATCAATTCTTGGATGTGTAGTTAATGGTCCAGGAGAAGCCAAAGAAACAAATATTGGAATTGCTGGAGGTAGTAGTAATTATAACCAAGTATATATTGATGGAAAACCGCATCATAGAATGAAACAGACAAATTTAGTAAATCATGTGGTTGAACTAGTAGAAGAATATGTAAAAAATGGTATAAAAGCAAAATGAATCATAAAACACAACCTGTTCGCGGGACCCATGATCACCTTCCCAAGGAAAAGAAACATTATAATAATATACTCTCTACATCACTCAAAGTTGCAGAGGTTTACGGTTATAAATTTATGGAGACTCCAATATTTGAATTCTCAGAAGTATTTAAAAAATCTTTAGGTAATTCTTCTGACATCGTTTCCAAAGAAATGTATACTTTTAAAGATAGGAGCGAAGAAGAAATTACTCTGCGACCAGAAGGAACAGCCGGTGTAATAAGAGCTATTATTTCTAACGGGCTTACTCACCAAATGCCGTTTAAGGCTTTCTATTCGGGTCCTATGTTCAGATATGAAAGACCTCAAAAAGGAAGATTAAGGCAATTTCACCAAATAGGAATAGAACTTATAGGGAGTTTAAACCCTGAAGCAGACATAGAAGTAATAGCTTGTGGTTGTCGTATTTTAGAGGAGTTGGGTATAAGACAAGATACTAAACTAGAAATAAATAGCCTGGGAGATTATGATGATAGAAAAAATTATAAAAACGCTCTATTACAGTATTTAAGTTCATATAAAGATAAATTATCTAAAGACAGTAGAAATAGATTAGAAAAAAACCCTCTAAGAATTTTAGATTCTAAAGATAATGACGATATCAATATAATAAAAAATGCTCCCATAATAGATGATTATTTAGGACAGAATTCTAAGATAATTTTCGACGAAATAAAAAGAGGGCTAGAATCACTAAATATAAAATTCTACCTAAATCCAAAATTAGTAAGAGGTCTTGACTATTATGGACAAACAACTTTTGAATTTACAACAGAAAAATTAGGTTCTCAAGGTACAATCATGGCTGGAGGAAGATACAATAATTTGATGAAAGAAATGGGAGGACCAGATTTAGCTGGTATAGGTTGGGCTGCAGGAATAGAAAGATTAATGCTACTAATACAACCACTGATAGATGATAATAAATTAGTTTCAGTAATTCCTATAGAAAGTGAATATAATAATATTGCTTTTAAATTAACCGAAGATCTTAGAAAAAATTTTATTAATACTGATATTAGCTTTTCCGGAAATATTAAAAAAAGACTTAACTATGCAAATAAAATAAAATCTAAATTCGCTGTTATAATAGGAGAAGAAGAAGCAAACCAAAATGCAGCATTAGTAAAAAACCTTGATACCGGCAAACAAATTAAGATTAAATTTAATGAGCTATCAAAATACTTAAAAAAAATACTCCAATTAAAATGATACCAATACTAGAAAATAGACTTGAAGAGATTCTTAATAGACATAAAGAACTAGAATCTGAATTATCAAACACTTCAATATCAACTGAATTAAGAATGAACTTATCTAAGGAACACAATGAACTCAGTCCAATAGTAAATTCGATTAATGAATTAAAAAAATGTCAAAGTGAAATTGACGGCGTAGATGAAATATTGAATAACAATAATACAGATTCTCTCTTAAAAGAAGAAGCCTTAAAAGAACTTTCAAAACTTAAAAAATTATTGATTGAATTAAACGATAAAACACAAAAACTACTCATACCTAAAGATCCCGACGATAACAGGGATGCTATAATAGAAATTAGAGCAGGAACTGGCGGGGATGAAGCTGCTTTATTTGGAACTAATTTATTAAAAATGTATACAAGGTATTCAGAAACACAAAATTGGAAATTTGAAATTTTATCATTTTCGGAAAATGATTTGGGAGGATGTAAAGAAGTCTCTGCAAAAATCAAAGGTTCTAATGTTTTTGGAAGATTAAAATTTGAAAGTGGCGTACACAGAGTACAAAGAATTCCTACGACAGAAACCCAAGGTAGAATCCATACTTCAGCTGCTACTGTTGCTATTCTGCCTATAGTTGAAGAAGTAGATATAGAAATAAATAGTAACGAATTGAGAATCGATACATACAGAGCTCAAGGTGCTGGCGGACAACACGTAAATAAGACTGATAGTGCGGTTAGAATAACTCATTTGCCTTCAGGTGTTGTAGCTCAATGCCAAGATGAGAAGTCACAACATAAAAACAAAGCAAAAGCAATGGAAATGTTGCGATCTAAATTATACGATTCTGCTAAAAAGGCTAGGGATGCTGAAAGAAGTAAAACCAGAAAAGCTTTGGTTGGATCTGGTGATAGATCCGAAAGAATACGAACTTATAATTTTCCTCAAGATAGAATTACAGATCATAGAATACAGTTAACATTACACAAAATTGAAGAAATATTGTCTGGAGAAAGACTTAATGAAATTATTGACGTACTAATGGCTAAGGATGAAAGCGATAGGCTTTCTCAATTAACTAAGAATTAGTATAATGAGTAAAACATGAATATTAACCAAATATTATCACATGCGCATATACTACTTAAAAAAGCGAAAATAAAAAATCCTAGACTGGAAGCAAATTTAATTATATCAAAGACTTTAAAAATAAATCTAGACAACATGCCTGCTAAAACTGAAAATTTAAACAATCAGTACATAAAGAATATATTTTCTAAAATAGACAGGAGAATTAAAGGAGAACCATATGCCTATATTATAGGTAACAAGCCATTCTATAATCTAAATATTATTGTAGATAAAAATGTCCTTATTCCTAGACCCGAAACTGAACATATAATAGAAACAGCTTTAGCGAATATACAAAATATAGAAGATAAAATAAATATAATAGATATAGGAGTGGGTTCAGGAGCAATACTGTGTACTCTACTAGATAAATTACCTAATGCTTATGGAATAGGAAACAGATATTTCTGAAAAGGCTCTAATGATAGCAAATAAAAATATTAAAAAATATAAACTAAATGATAGATCTAATTTGATAAATAGTAGCTGGGGTAATTCTATAAAAAATCATTTCTTTGATCTTTTAACTTGTAATCCTCCCTATGTAAGCGAAAAATCTCTAACTAATTTACAAAAAGAAGTTAAATATGAGCCTTTAATCGCTCTTAATGGAGGGGAAAAAGGTCTAGGCTCTCTAAGAGATCTACTTCCAAGTGCTAGAAAATGTCTGAAATTACAGGGAAAGGCTTTTTTTGAGATAGGACATAATCAATGCAATGCTGCCAAAGAATTAATATCCAATAATCATTTTAGAATTCAAAGTATAATTAAAGATCTAGCAGGAATTGAACGTGTTATTTTTGCCACTGCTATATAAAAATTTAAAAAATGGCTTGGAATATAATTAATAGATGTTTAGAATGCTTTCATCCAAACACTAGTTAAAAGCGTACATGTTTATTTAACAGATAATTGGATGATTATTTTTCCTTAACATCTTGTTTAAGTGGTAATCTAATGTGTAAACCTTGGTCTTTTAAAAGGTTTTTTTAAATTTATAATTAACTGAGGAATTCAAAAATGCGAGCACTAAATGCTTCAAGAAGAAATAGAGGCAGAAACAATAACATCAGAAGGAATGGTAGCGGTATTAACAAAGTATTTGATGGCAATGGTTCTGAGAATAGAGTAAAAGGAAATGCTTTACAAGTTCATGAAAAATATCAGGCAATGGCCAGAGATGCAAAAAGCTCAGGAGATAGAATAAAAGCAGAGAATTATCTTCAGCACGCTGAACACTTTCATAGAGTACATCACTCTAAGAATACTTTTAATTCTGAAAATGGCAACCTTAAAGAAAATGATGACAAACAAAAAAATATGATTTCAATAGAAAATAAAAACACTAGTATTAATGAAAAGTCTAAAATTATAAATGAGCCTGATAAAGACGTTTTTGAAACTAAAAAGTTAAAAGACAATCCTAAAAAAGATATAAAATCTGAGCAAAAATAACAAGTTACAGATTAATTCCATTAAACTACTTAGATTATTTTGAAATTTATAGCCCATTCCAAACTTTATCTAATGCTTCTCTTTTTTTTGAAAAACGTTGATACAATTTACCCTGTAATCTAATTCCCTGTGGTAATCTAACTGTCACTGGATTAACTTGTTTTCCTCTAAAGATTATTTCGTAGTGAAGATGGGGCCCGGTAGATCTACCTGTACTTCCCACATAACCAATAATATCTCCTTGTTTTACTCTTTTTCTTTTCTTTAAGAATTTTGCAAATCTTGAAAGGTGCGCATAGGCTGTTTTATAATCTGAATTATGACGAATAAGAATATAATTTCCATAACCACCGTTTCTCCCTAAGTACTCTATTATGCCATCGCCTGCAGCATACACAGGGGTATTTCTTTGTGCTCCAAAATCTACCCCCCTATGCATTTTAGTATAACCCAGTATAGGATGCTTTCTTTTACCAAATCCTGAAGTTAATCTCGCTCCATCAAGTGGCGTGCGCATCAAAGCCTTTTTAACACTATGACCCTCTGAATCAAAATAATCTGAAAGTCCATTATATTTATCTTCAAATCTGTATAAAGTTAATCGTTCACCCCCCAATATTAGAGCAGCTCTGACAACTGTTCCAGAATCTACTGCCTCATCTTGCAAAATATATTTTCTTTGATACAAAACTTCAAAAGCATCTCCTGTTTGTACTTCTCTTTGAAAATCAACATCCCATGAAAATACCTTAACTAATTGCATCAAAACTGAAATTGGCATTCCAACCTCTTTAGCCGCCTTATATAAACTTGTATTTATTTCTCCAAAGTTCTTATGATATTTTGTAAATGTTTTTTGCTCATGTCTATTCACTTGATAAGTATTTTCTATATTAAAAATCTCTATTGAACGAATTTTATCTAATGAAATTATGAGTCCAAGTAAGGTTATAGAGTCTTCATTTTCAAGAACCAGTTTTACTTTTTGACCAATATGTAAATTTTTTGGATTATAAATAGTTTTTAATTCTTGAACAAAATTTATAGAATTTTTCTCAGAAATACCTACCTTAGAAAAAATATGAGATAAAGTCTCTCCATTTTTTAAATTAAAACTGAGAATTTTATAGTCACTTCCGTCTAAGAAACTTTTTTTGACCCACTTAATTTCTTCTTTTTTATCCAGTATATCTATTTCCCTTTTCATTTTTGATAAAAGAGTAATAGCTTTTGTTTTTGTAATTTTTGATGAAATAAAATTATTATCTCCTGACAAACTGACCAGATATCCTTTATTTTTTGAGAAACCTACATAAAAGCCTCTCATAGGTTGTTTATCTTTTCCTAAGGCAACTATAAAGTCACTGCCTGATCTAACAAAATTAGGGTCAGTAACGTTACTTAATGATTTAATAGCCTTTTTTATTGTGCTCCTCTTTTCTCCTAGTGCAAATAATCTTGATAACAGAGAGTCTCCTTTAATGATTTTGCCTTCAACCAGATTTGCAGGTAAATAAAAATCATCCACTTCTTCTATTTGATCCGAGACTTCTATTTTATTGATATCTTTATCTACTTTCTTTTCGATACTACTTTTGGTCACAATTGGATCTTGTAAAATTAAATTTTCATCTATTGTATCTTCCAAAATTTCTCCATATTTTAAGTTAGAAACTAACGCCTTAGCTTCTTGCAATAATTCTCTCCTAGCTAAAAATTTTCCACTTCCTATAGAAGTAACCAATATGCTAGAATTCTTTGATACAACAAAAGCAAAGGCTCTTATTCTCAGATCTTTGGGGAAAATTAGTTTGGATTCTATCTTAATAATTTTTTTAGGATCGTATACTGTAGCAAAAGCGTTTACCGCTTCTCTTGCCTCCTTTTTAGTCCAGCCAGCATCTATTAGCTGTCCCAAAATTATATCTCCACTTGATAGATTAAGTTCATTTACTAAGTTGATCTCTTCCTCTTCTTTAGTATCCATTTCTTCTGAAATTACTCTAAAAATCTTAAAAGCATCCTTTTTTACTAAAATCTTTTCCCCTGACATTATTAATTCTAGTTTGTTCAAATACACACCATCTTCTCCAGAAGAATAGTACATAGTTATTTCATCATCAGGTCTTAATTTTTTTAGATTCTTTACAGAAGAGAAAGCTATAATAATATTATGAACTTCATTTAAATTTGCTCCATAATAGGAGAGTATTTTTGTTAAATTGTCTCCTTTTTTGACTTTAACAATATATTTTCCTGGTTGGGGCCTAAAGTTTTCCATATTGAACACTGCCTTAATTCTTTCTAGTGCCATAGAATTAGGAATCCTAGCAGAATTAATTCTATTTTTTTCTCTCCAAGCTAAAACTGTTATATTTCTTTTGAGCGGTACAGAAATGACTAAAAGCTTTTTGGTATTATCCTTAAAATAGAAATTAATTTTTTGACCTATAGGAATACGCCGCAAATCTAATCTTCTATCAAGCGATTTAATAAAAATTTTAGATTCTGATTGGTTAATTTTCATCTTTAAAAATATTTTAAATAAATTATCACCTTTCTCCATTTCCACAGTAACTGTATCTATTTTATCATTGGCAAACGAACTTTCGAAAGTTATTAAACTTGCCAATGTACATGTTATCCAAACTAATAATCTAAATTTTATTTTCAAAATTACTTTCCTATGTTTCTGATAAAATATTAAATTTTTAAGCCAAACTAAACAAATTTATTAATCATTAAATTTATGGATTCTTCCATTGCACTTCTCATTGGTCCTGAATTAGCACTATGTGCTGCCTCTTCCACAATTTTCATTTCACCTGAATTCCACTTGGTTGACAATAGGCTTGCCATTATAGGAGGGCATAGTAGATCATACCTACCCTGTATTATATATCCAGGTATTCCATTAAGATTTTGAGCATTTTCTAATAATTCATTACTCTTTAAAAAAAAATTATTTTTGATATAATGCCATTCAAAATATGGCGTATTAGGTCCAGAATTCTTCTTATCATATTTAAAATTATCCAGAGATGAGATAAATTTTTGTTCAGCTTCTAATTCAGATAAAGCTGATTCATAATCTGACCAGGCTTGTGCTGCAGGCATATAAACAGAAGGATGAGAATGCTCTAGTCTTTTTCCATAAGCACTTAAAGGATCATGGCGTTCTCCTTCTGGTAAAAGATTAACCCAATTTTCCCATAAATCCGGTCTAAATTTTTTTGCCGCACTAGTAAAAGCCCATTTTATTTCAGATTCTGTACCTAAAAAGATAGACCTAATTACTATCCCTTTAACCCTTTTAGGATAACTCTGGCTATAAGCCAAACCTAATGTTGATCCCCAACTTCCTCCTACTATTAACCATTTATCTATATTTAGTTTTTTTCTAATAAATTCCATATCAGCAATAAGATGTCTGGTGGTATTAAACGCCAAGCTTCTCCTTGGTTTAGATTTACCTGCTCCCCTTTGGTCGAATAAGATTAATTTAATACTTTTATTTTTAAAAAGTAGTTTGTGGTTATGTTGACACCCACTCCCAGGCCCTCCATGTAAAAAAATAATTGGTATACCCATTGGGTCACCTAATTGCTCAACATAAACCTCATGACCATCTCCAACTTCAAAGTAGTCATTTGCATAAGTTTGAGGAAAATTACTATCTTGAATCATTGACATCATTTTTCTCGCTTGCAAAAATATGAAAGTTATTGTAAAGAGTTCTGACTAAATAGGAATTATTTTATATCAATTAAATTATTTGGAAAATAGTTTTATGAAAAAAGATATACATCCAGATTATCATGAAATTACAATAGTAATGACGGATGGTGAAGAATTTAAGACTCGTTCTACCTATGGGAAAGCTGGAGATAAACTAAAACTGGATGTTGACTCTAAATCTCATCCCGCCTGGACAGGGGGTCCCACTTTAGTGAGAGAAGAAGTTGGTCAGGTCGCAAAATTCAACAAACGTTTTGCTGGACTTAAAATATAATCAAATAGTAATTTTCCTGCAGGCTTCGGCTATTTTTTTTGGAATACTTACAACCTGATTTTGGTTATTTCTATTTACATAGACGTGAACAAAATGACCTACAGCACAAGTAGTTTCCGAATCTTTCTTAAATACTCCTATTTCATATGTAATACTAGAATTACCTATTTTTTTTACGACAATCCCTACATCTACAGTTGCCGGATAGCTTACAGATTCATAATAGCAGCATCTAGAGTCAGGTGTTACTCCCATATATTCTGATGTAACGGGATCAAAATCAGAATTTTTAATCAAAAAATAATTCACTACTGTATCAAACATTGAAAAATAAATAATATGATTAACATGTCCATACATGTCATTATCTCCCCACCTGGTGGAATATACATGCCACCAACAATAATGATGTCTTGATCTTTTTGATGGAGGCCAATCTTTCACTATAAGTTTTCCAATCTGTTAAAAGTTCTATTTGAAAAGTTTTTCAGCTGATTTTTTAGCTTTTTTCTTTTTTTTAATTAATGCTTCTGTTCTAACAATTTCATTATTTAAATCTTGAATAAATTCTTCTAAATCTTCTATAGATAAATCATCTATATTACCACCTATGGGTTTGGATTTTTTTGACATAAGTTCTTCTTCTTCTTCCATTTGTGCTTATCCTTAAACTATTTATTTACTTTAGCTAAACCAAATATTATTTATTTATAAATTAATTACAAAATAAAATTAAAACAAGGCAATAAACATGGATATAAAAATTTCTAAAAAAATGAATTGTATCGAGATAGCAAAATTTGGAGGACCAGAAAATTTAAGAGTTACTAGTATTCCAGTTCCCTTACCAAAAAAAAATGAAGTTTTAATAAAGGTATATGCTGCTGGTATAAATAGACCTGATATAATGCAAAGACAAGGCAATTATCCTCCCCCAAAAGGAGCTAGTCCTATTCCAGGACTAGAAATATCAGGAGTTATCGCAAAAGTTGATCCAACTTCCTCAAAGTTTAAAATAGGAGAAAAAGTATGTGCTTTAGTAACCGGAGGAGGTTATGCCGGTTATTGTATTGCGCCCGAAGCCCAAACATTAAGGATTCCAAATAACCTATCGATGATAGAATCTGCAGCCTTACCTGAAACATTCTTTACTGTCTGGGCAAACTTATTCCATAACAAAATGTTATCTTCTGGAGAATCAATATTAATCCATGGAGGAGCAAGTGGAATAGGAACAACAGCAATACAGTTAGCTAATGCTTTTGGAGCTAGGGTGTATACTACCGTCGGTTCAGATGATAAATGCAAATCTTTAGATAAAATTGGCAGTAAAAACATTAATTACAAGAAGAGAGATTTTGTAAAATTTATAAAAAAAGAAACAAGTGGAAAGGGTGTAGACGTAATTCTAGATATTATAGGAGCTCAATACTTTGATCAAAACCTTGAAACTCTGTCAAAAAATGGAAGATTGATTTTACTTGCATTTCAAGGAGGATTTCAGAAAGAAATAAATTTGTTACCTATTTTGAAAAAACATCTTATAGTCAGAGGATCCACTCTCAGACCAAGAAGCATAAAAGAAAAAAGTGTGATTGCTAAAGAACTTTACAAAAAAGTTTGGCCATTAATTGAAAATAAGATAGTTAAGCCTATAATATATAAAACTTTTAGTATGTATGATGTGAAAAAGGCCCATGAATTAATGGAATCTAGTAAACACATAGGAAAAATTGTTTTAAGAATAGAAAATTAGTTTCTATATAATTAAATATTTCACTTTGGAGATATGTTATGCCCTTACCATTAATGCCTAAAGCCACTGCTGTTTGGCTTATAGAGAATACTACAATTAGCTTCAAACAGATTGCAGAATTCTGCGGTCTACATACGCTTGAAGTTCAGGGAATTGCCGATGAGGAAGTTGCAGTAGGGATAAAAGGAAAGAACCCTATTATTATTGGAGAACTGTCTAGTGAAAATATAGCAGAATGTGAAAAGGATGTTTCTAAAAAATTAATATTGCAAATTACAAAGACTATTTCTTCATCCAGCAAAAAAAGAAAAAGCCCAAGATATACTCCTCTTTCTAGAAGACAAGATAGACCAAATGCAATTTCTTGGCTTCTAAAATTTCATCCTGAGTTATCTGATGCTCAAATATCTAAACTTATTGGAACTACAAAATCTACAATTAATCAAATTAGGGAAAGATCTCACTGGAACATTCAAAATGTAACCCAAAAAGATCCCATTATGTTGGGATTGTGTACTCAACATGATCTCGAATTGGCTGTTACAAAAGCAAGAAAAACAGAAAGATGGGATTCCACAAAACTGCGCCCTGAAGAAAATGAAAGCGAAGAAGCAGGAATGCAGTATGGGCTCGTTAGGAAAGAAGACTATGAAAAAGAAATCTCAGAATCTATTCAATTTGAGGAAGCATCAGACTTATTAAAAGATATGGTCGAAACTGAAAATGATTAAATATATATTGAAAAATGTTTAACAAAAACTCTTTGAAAATTATTCTTGAAAAGATTGCTAAAGCTAACGTTCTAGTCATTGGAGATTCAATGCTAGATAGCTACATTATTGGCAATGTTGAAAGAATTTCTCCCGAGGCTCCTATTCCTATTATGAAAATAGAAGAAAATTATTTTATTCCTGGAGGAGCAGGAAATGTTGCTCTAAATCTTAGCAGCTTAGGTGTTAAATCATACTTTATATCCTTAGTGGGTAAGGACGATGCAGGAAAAAAACTAATAAAGATTTTAAATTTATCAAAAAATATTAATGCTAACATTGTAATGGATGAATTTAGAAAAACATCAATCAAAACTAGATACATAGGTAACAGTCAACAGCTTCTTAGGACTGATGAAGAAACTACTAATAAAATGTCCAGAGACGTAGAGAAACAAATATTTCAATATTACGTCAAGGCAATTAAAAAATCTGATGTCGTAATAATATCAGATTATGGAAAAGGAATATTTGGGGATAATTTTTGCCAGCGGATAATTAAAGTTGCTATAGATTTAAAAAAGAATGTTATTGTAGATCCCAAAAATAATGATTTTTCACTATATAAAGGTGCCTATTGCATAACACCAAATATAAAGGAAGCTTATTTAGCTACTAATGTAAATGTTAAAGATAATTATAGTGCAGAAAAATGCGGACTTTACATAATTGATAAAAATTGGTCTAAAACTGTTCTTCTTACAAGAGGCAAAGAAGGATTGTCAATGATAGAGAAGTCTAATCAAACACACTTTAAGGCTGATACAGAGGAAGTATATGACGTATCTGGAGCCGGTGATACGGTAGTAGCTTTTTTCGCTGCAGCAATTGCTGCTAAATTAGACACAAATACAGCCGCAGAATTAGCAAATTTAGCTGCAGGAATTGTAGTAAGAAAATCTGGAGCAGCTACGGTAAACGTGGAAGAAATGTTATTAGCAAGCAAAAAAAAATATGGGAATAAAGCCAAAAATAATCATTTTGATAGAGCAAGTATAAAACAAAAAATATCAGAGTGGAAAATTAATAATTTAAATATAGGTTTTACAAACGGTTGTTTCGATCTTCTTCATTCAGGCCATATAGAAACTTTAAAAAAAGCATCTTCAGTCTGCGACAGACTTATTGTAGCTATCAATTCGGACAGTTCTATTAAAAAGATTAAAGGAGCAAAAAGGCCTATCCAAGACGAGAAATCCAGATTAAGCATAATTTCTTCTCTATCCATGGTAGATGCAGTTATTTTATTTAATGAAAACACACCTCTTAAATTAATAAAACTTATAAAGCCAGATTTTCTTATTAAAGGTGAAGATTACAAAACTTCAGAAATAGTTGGAGCAAATATCATAAGTAAGTGGGGTGGAAAAATAGTTAGAACAAAACTTGTTAAAAATAGAAGTACGACTAGACTGATTGAATTGATCAACCAAAACTTAAAATAATCTGAATGGGAACGAAAAAAAAATTTGCACCAGGTTTTAAGTTTTTACTGGGATTAACCTTCTTAATCATAGTAACTTTATCATCTTATGTAATATGGTATTATTCTCTCACCAAAAACACCAGTTCAGAACTATTAAAAATAAAACAATTATTATTAACAAATAATATTCAATCTACCTGGAAAAAACACTATATTTCAGGTTTTCCCTATAGAATAGAGATTAACTTTGTAAATCTTAATCTTATTTACTTAAATACATACATTGACCTTAAAGACTCTAAAATAGTTTTCCAACCATGGAATAAAAAACATATTATTCTTATCGCAGATAAAATTAAAATACTGAATAAACAAGAAAACAGCAAAAATATAATTATAGAAGATATTAAAGCATCATATAATTATAAAAAAAACAGTTTTACTAAAGTTTCTATAAATACTAAAAAAACTAGAGTAGAAATAAACAACAAACATCATAATCTAAAAAACTCAGAGATTCATTACAGACAGTTCGACCACCCTAATGGCCAATTTTTTATAAAAATTGATGATTGGGTTCCTCCTAAAGAAAGTATTTTTAACGAACCTATTAATTCTATTATTTTTGAAGGAGACCTTATAAACGTTGAAAAAATCAATATAAATAGCATAGACGATTGGATTAAAACTGATGGAGGAATTGATTTTAAAAATTTAAGTTTCAATCTAAATAATACAACCATAAATGGGCAAGGATTTTTAGGAATCGATTATAACGATAATTTCTTAGGTTCTTTTGTATTGCGCTACAATAAATTATCAAAAATCTTCAAAAAGTTAGAAGATAATAATATTATTTCTAATCAAACTTATAAAGCTCTATCTATTATTGCAGAAGCAACTGAAGTATTAGCAAAGCTAAATAATAAAATACCTTCAATTGCAATAAATTTACAGGATGGTTTCTTAAATATTTATGAAATTAAAATAATAAAATTACCCAAATCAATTTATAAATTTTAATCCTGTTTAAATGCAACCACGCCCTTCCTAATCAAACGTGTTTTATTAAAAAGCTTTTCAAGAGATTCCTTATCTTCCCAACGAATAGATTTTTGTAAAGCCGTTAAATCTTCAATAAAACGACCTAACATTTCTAGCACAGCCTCTTTATTATCTATAAATATATCCCTCCACATTATTGGATCTGATCCAGCAATTCTTGTAAAATCTCTGAATCCACCTGCAGAATATTTCATGACTTCGGTTTTTAAATGATCTTCCAATTCTGAAACCGTTCCCACTATAGAATAAGCAACTAGATGAGGAATATGAGATGTAATTGCTAGGACCAAATCATGATACTGAGCATCCATTTCTGCAACCTCCATGCCCGCTGACTGCCACAACTTTGAAACCTTTAGTATAGCTTCTTTATTTGTATTCTTTGTAGGAGTTAATATGCACCAATGTCCTTGAAACAAGGTTTCGTAACCAGATTCTGGACCTGACTTTTCAGTACCAGCTATTGGATGAGCTGGAACAAAATGTATGTTAGGGGGCAACAAGGGTAATACACTATTTAATACACTTTTTTTGACAGAACCCACATCAGTTATGATTGCACCAGAAGTCAAAGAGGGAGCGAATTGACTAACTAAATTTTTTACAGCCCCTAAAGGAACTCCCAAAACTACCAGATCTGCTTCTCTAACAGCTTCAGATGCATCACTATATAAGTTGTCTACAATATTTAAATTCTCAATTTTAGATCTAGTCTTCTTACTTCTAGAATATGCTGTTATTTTAGAAGCTAAACCTTTACTTTTAACAACCCTAGCCAAAGAAGAATTAATCAAACCAAAACCTATAAAAGCGATTCTTTTAAATATTTGGGCCTTACGCATTTCAAATATCCTTTTTAAAAACTGAGTAACCACCTAAAACTTTAGGTAGTAGTTTAACTTTGAACGTTCTTTCATTTCTTAATATATTGATTCTCTCATTAATTTTTTTTTCCGAATTCACTTTAGTGGACAAAAGAATATAACTATTATCTTTATCTAAACTATAATGCTGATTACATACAAAACTGTTATCAATTAAGTAAGTCAATACCTTATTTAAAATATCATTTCTAACTTTTAAAATCATAAATACTATATTTGCCTCTGAATATTCTAATTTTTGTTTGCTCAATAATAACAAATTAGGTTGCTTGGAAAGATTAAAAGGTGCAGATCCCACAATATTAATAGTTTTTAATTTTAATAACTCAGTACACCATTTATTATTTTTACTAGGAAAAGGTAAAGCAGCAACGTCAGATTCTTCTTTCAAAAGAGAATCTATCACACCTCTGTAATCCTTTAATGGATTATATCTAGTAGATACTCCAAAATGCCTCCTAACTGATAATTCATCAGATTTCAAATGAGACACTTTAAGTTGTCCTTGCAAAGATCTGTAGCCAGAAAAAAGTTCACTCCACACTGATATTACAGATTCTATAGGAAATAAGCCCTGATGTTCCAATAGTCTTCTATTCAAAATAATGTGTTCCCTCGTAGGCCTATACATTTCTATTTTTCTTCCTTTACCGTATTTTTTAGCTTTAGCCACTTTTTGAACTAAATTTGCCCTATCAATCAAATATTTATGAATAAGGGTGTCTGTTATATCAATATCCAATCTAATAGACTCTAGGTTTCCAAGTTTCAAACTTTCAGCTTTTGTTTCCACGCTATTTTTACCTTTACTTTTATCTTTTTTAAGAGACATAACTATTCCTCTATTAATTTAGATACTCAAATATAAAAAATACATATATACTATAGAAATTTAAATCAAGCATTGACATAACATTATAACAATTTCTAGGTAATAGAATTAAGAAAATAATCAAGGCCTAAATAGATGAAAAATAATTTAAATAAATCATTAGAAGATAGTAGAGAAAATTTGGTCGATGTAATTCAAAAAACATACGGACCTATAGATATGCTATTAGAAGGAGGACAAAAGTTACAAAATGTAATTATAACCTATAATACCTGGGGAAAACTAAATAAGAGTAGATCCAATGCTATACTTATATGCCACGCATTATCAGGAGACCAATATGCCGCAGGTATTAATCCAGTTACTAAAAAAGAAGGATGGTGGCAAAATATGATAGGAGCCAATAGAATACTGGACACAAATAAATATTTTATCATTTGTCCTAATGTATTGGGTGGATGCATGGGAACTACTGGACCATCATCCATTAATATAAATTCTGAAGAACCCTACGGCTTAAGCTTTCCAATATATACAATAAAAGATATGGTCAATATGCAAGTGAAACTTATAGAACATTTAAAAATTGAACAACTATTTTGTATATTAGGAGGATCAATGGGTGGCATGCAAGTTTTAGAGTGGGCTTCCAGTCATTCTAATAGAGTGTATACAGCCATCCCTATTGCTGCATCTTATAGACATACGGCACAAAACATAGCTTTCCATGAAGTAGGTAGACAAGCCATAATGAATGATCTTAATTGGAATAAAGGAAACTACTATAAAAATGTTGAAAAACCAAGGCATGGATTAGCTGTGGCAAGAATGATAGCTCACATTACTTATCTTTCTGAAGGAGCATTTCAAAAGAAATTCGGACGGGATATGCAAAATAAAGTCTTGTCTTGGGGATTTGACGCAGATTTTCAGGTTGAGAGTTATTTAAGACACCAAGGTATTTCTTTTGTTGATAGATTTGATGCTAATTGTTATCTATATCTGACTCGAGCTATGGATTATTTTGACTTGGCAAACCAATATGATGGTAATCTATCATTAGCATTTAGAAATAATAAATGTAAATATTTATTAGTTTCTTTTTCAAGTGATTGGCTGTTCCCAACCTCAGAGAGCAGAACTATTCTTAAAGCCCTCAATAAAGTGGGAGCTGACGTTAGTTTTATAGAAATACAATCAGATAAGGGCCACGATAGTTTTTTACTAGATGTTCCAGAATTCCATAATATCCTTAAAGGTTTTATTGAAGGCGCTGCCGATAAAAAAGGTCTAAACTAAAATTGTTGATTAGCTATGTCAGATAACAAAATATCGCAAAATTTAATATCATCCCTCATAAAAGAAAATGCTAAGGTTTTAGATGTTGGGTGCGGAGATGGAAGTCTTCTTGTTTTTTTAGAAAACGAAAAAAAAATAAATGGACAAGGATTGGAGATCAGTCATGAAGGAGTTAAAACTTGTTTATCTAAAGGATTGTCCGTTTTACAGGGAAATGCAGATATAGACCTAACCAATTTCCCTAAAAAATCTTTTGATTATGTAATTCTTAGTAGGACTTTACAGGCTACTCATAAGCCTAAAGAAGTTTTAAAAGAAATGCTCAGGATTGGAAAAAAATGTATAGTCTCGATCCCTAACTTTGCTCATTGGAAATGTAGACTGGATTTGCTACTAAAAGGAGAAATGCCAATGACTAAGACTTTGTCAGAACCCTGGTACCAAACACCAAATATCCATCTATGTACAATAAAAGACTTTACTACAATTTGTAATTCTTTGAACATATCAATCGATAAAGCTTTTCGTATTTCTGAGAGTGGGTCAATTAAATCTATAAAAAAACCGGAAAGTTTTTATAATAACCTATTTAGTGTTGAAGGAATTTTTGTTATATCCCAAAAAATCTAGCCTATGCTTTTAAATTTTCATCTACATCTACTTGATAAGCTTCTGCTAATGCATTAGTTTGGCTAGCCATTGCTATGATAGAAAACAACTCACTTCTCATTTCATCCGTCATGCCTTTCTTTTGGGCTGCAGCAGAATGTGAGTGAACACAGTACTGACAGCCATTGACTACACTAACAGCTATATAGATAAGCTCTTTTACTAGGGGATCAAGAGCGCCAGGACCCATAACTTCTTTTAGTCTCTTCCAAGTAGATTCAAGTAAATCAGGATCATTTGCTAACACTTTCCAAATGTTATTAACTTTTGCTCCTCCTCTAGATTCACTAATATCGCGATAAACTTTTTTAACTCGATCTGAAGCATCTTTTTCTTCGATATACTTTACTGTTGTCATTTAGCACCTTTATAAAAAATATTACTTAACAGATATAATAGCTTCTTGAATTGTTTCAAATATCTGATCTATTTGTTCTTCATTAACTATAAGTGGTGGAGAAACACAAATTGTTTCTCCAGTAAAACGTACCATCAAGCCTTCATTAAAACACCAATCAAAAACATCATATGCTCTTTTAGTTAGGCCGTCCTCTCTGGTTGCAAGTTCTATTCCTGCAACCAAACCTATATTTCTTATATCTACAACATTTTTTATTCCTTGAAGGGAATGACAACTTTCCTCAAATTTCTTTTCAATCTTTCTAGCTCTTTCAAATACATCCTCTACTCTATATTCTTCTAGTGTAGCTAAAGAAGCTGCACAAGCAAGAGGATGACCTGAATAAGTATATCCATGGAATAACTCTATGAGATGTTCTGGCCCATTCATAAGAGTTTCATATATTCTTTTGTGCGTTCCTACTGCTCCCATGGGAACCGTAGCATTGGTAATGCCCTTTGCCATAGTCATAATATCTGGAATTACATTAAATCTATCTGATCCAAACGGAGTTCCAAGTCTACCAAATCCGCATATGACCTCATCAAAAATAAGTAGAATGCCATTTTCATCACAAATCTCCCTGAGCCTTTCAAGATAGCCTACAGGGGGAACTAAAACTCCTGTTGAACAAGCCACTGGTTCTACTATAACGGCCGCAATAGTAGAAGCATCATGCAGAGAAATAAGATCTATTAGAGAATTGGCTTTCTCTTCACCCCCATGCTTGGGTTGACCTTTAGAAAACGAATTTAAATCGGGCATATGCGTATCCTGCATGTGGTCAACACCAGGAAGATGATTAGTAAATTGTTTTCTATTTGCTACCATTCCTCCCACAGACATTCCTCCAAATCCTACACCATGATAACCTCTAGATCTGCCAATTAATCTATATCTCTTAGAATCACCTTTCGCGTTATGATATGCTAATGCTATTTTAAGCGCAGTATCTACTGCTTCTGACCCTGAATTGGTATAAAAAACATTATCAATATCTTTAGGAAGCATTTCGGTAAGCTGTGAAGCTAAAGTAAATGCTTTAGGGTGCCCAAACTGAAAAAGAGCGGTATAATCCATTTCCTCTACTTGCTTTTTTACAGCTTCTACTATTCTAGGCCTGCAATGCCCAGCATTTACGCACCATAAGCCGGCAGAACCATCCAATATTTTTTTTCCATCAATAGATGTATAGTGCATATCTTTTGCAGAAATTATGAGCTTAGGGTTCTTTTTAAACTTTCTATTGGGAGTAAAAGGCATCCAAAATGGTTCTAAGTTATTAGGGCTATCTTTACCAATCTCCGCATTAATAACATGTTGATCTTGATGTTTAGCTTCAAACATAATACTTTTCCTCACTTGATAACCGTATTATAGCTTAATATAAAAATAAAACTAGTTTATGAAATAAAAAATTATAAATTAGTTGTTCTTTGATATAGAAAAAAAATTTAATGTGAGAATGTTTTTATTGTAAAATGATAGATAATATTAATAAATTAACAATTAAAGACTTATTATTAAGAGCTAACAGCAATAGTATAGCTATATTACCAACTATTCAGGACAACAAATTTGTTACTTTCGGAAATTTATTAAACATAGTCAATAAAACTCAACTAGTGCTTTATGCTCTAGGACTTAAACCTCAAGCTAATATAGCACTATCTATAAAAGACGGACCTAAAATGGCATCTATGTTTTTGGCTATTGCGAGTAATTTTGTAGCCTGTCCATTAAACCCATCTTACACCAAAGACGAATTCGTTTTTTATTTTAAGGACCTTAATATTAACACAGTCATAACAGAAAAGAACACATCTGAGTCTCTACTTTTAGCAGCAAAAGAAGCACGTGTGAACGTTCAATACTTGGACGATGATACAGGAGAAATAATTTTTAATCAAAAATCATCAGAACAAAATAACCCTTCGGAAAACTACGTTGAAGATGATGATAATAATATAGCGTTATCTCTTCAAAAAGTTGACTTTAATCCTAAAAGCAATGATATAGCGTTAATCCTTCATACCTCTGGTACTACTTCGAGACCAAAGATGGTTCCTTTAACACACAAAAATATAATTGCTTCAGCACATAATATTTCTAAAACTTTAAATTTGAAATCAATTGATAAATGTTTAAATATCATGCCTTTATTCCATATTCATGGTTTAATTGCTGGTTTGCTTGCAGTCTTATACAAATCTGGAACATCTATAATTCCTAAAAGCGGATTCAATGCTCTTAGTTTTTTTAAATGGTTAGATAAAACCAAACCTAGTTGGTACACCGGCGTACCCACTATGCATCAAATTATTCTCTCCAGAGCAGACAGAAATAAAGAGATTATAAACTTAAATCCTTTAAGGTTTATTAGATCTTCTTCAGCTTCTCTTCCAAAATCAGTAATGAAAGATCTTGAAAAAACTTTTAATACTCCTGTTATAGAGTCCTACGGTATGACCGAAGCATCACATCAAATGACTTCTAATCCTCTACCCCCACTTAAGAGAAAAAGTGGATCAGTAGGAATGCCTGCTGGGCCAGAAGTAAAAATCTTATCTAATAACACTATCTTAGGAGAAAATAATAAAGAAATTAGAGGCCAAATTATCATAAAAGGTGAAAATGTCACTTTAGGTTATTTAAACAATGATAAAGCAAATTCTGAAAATTATCATAAGGGATGGTTCCTAACAGGAGACGAGGGATATTTTGATAAAGATGGTTATCTCATAATTTCTGGTAGACTTAAGGAGATAATAAACCGAGGAGGAGAAAAAATAAGCCCGTTAGAAGTAGATGAGGTATTAACAAGACATGATGATGTCTTACAGGTTGTCACTTTTTCAATTCCTCACCCCAAATTGGGAGAAGACGTTGCTGCGGTTGTAGTGCTTAAAAAAGATATTTATATTGATATTGATGAAAAAGATCTAAAAAATTTCTGTAAAAACAAACTTGCGGACTTTAAAATCCCCAACAAAATAATTTTTATGGAAGAAATTCCTAAAGGCGCTACCGGAAAAATTCAACGAATAGGAATGGCTAAAAAATTAGGACTAAAATGAAAATAAGCATTTTTGGAGCAGGAGCAATAGGGAGTTATATAGGGTCACTTTTGCATAAAAGCGGTGCAGATGTCTCTCTAATATGTAGAGGAGAACATCTAAAAGCTATTCAAAGTAAAGGTCTGTTGATGCAAAGCAAGGAAGCAAATGAAGAGTATTTTTGTAAACCAAAAGCTAGTGATGATCCTAATGATTTGGGAAAACAAGATTTTGTAATCGTGACTCTTAAGGCTCATTCTGCTGCCTTAACTGCTAAAAATCTACTTCCTTTAATGGATGAAAATACGACTGTTTTATCTGCAGTCAATGGTTTGCCCTGGTGGTATTTTTATAAAAGTGGAGATAAATATGAAAATACTAAATTAATAGCAGTTGATCATAAAAATTGGCAATGGAAATTTATAAAGCCTTATAGAGCACTGGGGTGTGTAGTTTATCCTGCTGCTGAGATTAAAGAACCAGGACATGTAGTACATTCAGAAGGAAACAAACTTTTAATAGGAGAACCAGATGGATCCATATCTGACAGAGCAAGAAATATTTCTAATATACTTATTAAATCTGGATTCAAATCACCAGTGAGAAAAAATATTAGAGAAGAAATATGGATGAAGTTATGGGGAAACCTTGCTTTTAATCCTGTGAGTGCTTTAACTGGTGCTACCTTAGAAGATCTAGCAAATGACAAAGAGACCTGTACAATAATTAAAAAAATGATGCAAGAAGGAGAAAAGGTTGCCAATGCTCTAGGAATATCCTTTCCAATTAGCTTGGAACAAAGAATAGAGGGAACAAGAAAAGTCGGGCAACACAAGACTTCCACGCTACAAGATTTAGAATTAGGTAGGCCTATGGAAATAGATGCTTTAACAAAATCTGTATCAGAAGCTGGAAAAATTGTCGGAGTTGCAACGCCTACTATAGATACTATTTATCATTTGGTAAGATTAAAGGCACAACAGGCAGGATGTTATCCAAATTTATAAACTATAAGCCCAATGCACAACCGTCTCTTCTTGGATCAGATCCACCTACTAGAACTTTACCATTTTCATTAAATTGAATTACTTGACCTCCTCCATGTGGTAAATCAGCAAGTTCTACGTTATGTCCTATAGCTTTTAGTTCATTTCTTGTACTTTGGGGAATCCCTTTTTCACATTGTAAAATATCATCAAAAAAGAAAGTTCTCGAAAAATCAAGACTCTGTTGCGGATCCATTTTATAATCTATTAAATTTGACAGAACATGTGCTTGACCCATTGGTTGATAGTGACCACCCATTACTCCAAAAGATACGAAGGGCATTTGATCCTTCATTACCATAGAAGGTATAATAGTATGCATAGGTCTTTTTTGTCCTATTAAAGAATTTGGATGCAGAGGATCTAAAACGAAACTAGCTCCCCTATTTTGAAAAAGAACACCAGAATCAGGTGCAACTATTCCACTACCAAAACTATGAAAGATTGAATTTATTAGAGATACAGCATTTCTATCTTTATCAACTACTGTTATATACACAGTATCTTGGTGTGCTGGAATTGAAGGCATATATGATTTGTCAATGCAGCTATCTAATTTGATTAAACTTCTAAGATTTCCTATATAATTTTCAGACAAAAACTCTCTTACAGGAACATATGAAAAATCTAGATCAGCCAAATAATGCTTGCGATGTCCAAAAGCTATTTTGCAAGCCTCTGCCTGAAGATGAATTCTAGTTTTAGAATTTGGCTCAAATTTATTGAAATCAAAGCCTTCTAGAATTTTTAAAATAATTAAAGCTATCAATCCTTGACCATTAGGAGGGCATTCAAAAACCTCAAAACCTCTATAATTTGCCGAAATTGGATCAACATAAACAGCTTGAGCATTAGCAAAATCATCAACTGTATGAAAACCTCCTAAAGATTGAAGCTTTTTTACCATATCTTCTGCAACAAATCCCTCATAAAAGCCTTTTCTTCCCTCCTCAGAAATTCGTCTAAGAGTTTCAGCTAATTTAGGCTGATAATGAATTTGTCCTGCTTTTAGGGGCTTTCCTGAAGGCAAGAATATAGCTCTACAATCATCATCACTGCTAAGTTTTTCAAATTCTCTTTCCCAATAATCTGCAATAATATCAGCAACTACATAACCATTTTCAGCATATTCTATTGCAGGTTCTAGAACTTTTTTTAATGATAACGACCCATGGTCTTCTATCAGCTTTACCCACCCTGCTACACCAGTCGGTATACTTACCGAATGTGGACTAGTAAAAGGAATTTCCTCATTTATTCCTAGTTCCTTTAATTTGTCTATGGATAACGCTTTTGGAGCTTTACCCGAAGCATTTAGTGCAATAATATCTTTACTACTAGTAGGCTTGTATAAGCAAAATAAATCTCCTCCTACTCCAGTAGAATGAGCCTCCACTACTGTTAAAACAGCTGCAGCAGATATAGCTGCATCAATTGCATTACCTCCAACTGATAATATATCTAGTGCTACCTTACTCGCGAGAGGATGAGAAGTAGCCGCCAAACCTTTTGTAGAATATACCGGCGAGCGTCCGGGAAAATGGGGATCTCTCATTAGTTGTCCTATAAAGTTTAAATTTTATGTCAACATAACAAATGCTCAGAATATAAACAAATTTATTAAGTGAAATTCTAAAAATTAGGAGAATTGCCTTTTTCGTCTTCGAGTTCTATGATCCAAATATCTTGATCAATATTTAATATTTTATTTAATTTATTTTCAATTTGCTCATCTTCTTCCCAATTACCAGAGCTATAAATCTCCCAAGGATTGTTTCTTTTAGTCTTTTTATATGTATATATTTTAGATAAACCGCTTAAATTATTTAACTTTAAAAAAATTTCACCTGAAAATGAATCTCCTCTCCTAATTAAATAGGTATCTAAGAATCTTTTTCTAGTTTCTTTTATAAAGGCTGTAACAATAAATTCTGAATTTATACTCAATTTTCTATCCTCAAATAATTAATATATATATATTTTGAAGTTGAAAGAATTATAAAAACCTATAGTATTCGACTTTTTTATATTATAAACTGTTTTTTTTTAAACAAATAAGATATAGATAAAAATATTTTTAGATAATATTTTTAAACTAGCAAATAAAAGTTCTGGATATATTAAAATGAATTATGCAGTGATTAAAAGTGGTGGCAAACAATATAAAGTCGTATCTGGAGACGTCATTCTTATAGAAAAAAACATCACCACAAAAGGAAATGAAATAAGGTTTGAAGATGTAATTATGCTAGGTGAAGGCCCTAATATAAAAACTAAGTCTTCAGAACTTGCTTCTGCTTCAGTAATTGGAGAAGTAATTGAGCAGACTAGAGGACCCAAAATTACTATCTTTAAGAAAAAAAGAAGACAAAACTATAGACGAAAAAAAGGACACAGGCAGAATTTAACTTTAGTCCGAATTAAAAGTATTGACCTAAAAGCTAGTAATACAAAAACTACTAAACAAGTTTCCAAGCCTGCTAAATCAAAATTAAAAACAACTAAAAATAAAACATCTCAAACTGCTAAGAAAAATAATATTACAAAGAAAACCAAATCAACTTCGAGCAAGGAGTAAAAGTAAATGGCTCACAAAAAAGCAGGAGGTTCCTCTAGGAATGGTAGAGACTCAGCAGGAAGACGCTTAGGAGTAAAAAAATTTGGTGGGGAAAATGTAAAAGCAGGAAACATTTTAGTTCGCCAAAGAGGCACAAAATTTCATCCAGGAAATAATGTCGGGATGGGTAAAGACCATACTCTTTTTGCTTTAACAGATGGTAAAGTCTCTTTCTTTCTTGGACAAAACAAAAAAAAAGTTATAAGAGTAGAAAAAAACTAATTTCTTTATTAGTTAAAACTTAATATTATGTAATCAAGCTTAAATGTACGAAGTATGTTTAAACATTATGTAGTTAAAATTAATGCAATTTCTTGATCAAGCTAAGATTTATATAAAATCGGGAGACGGAGGTAACGGTTGCGTTAGCTTTAGAAGAGAAAAGTATATTGAATTTGGAGGCCCTGACGGAGGAAATGGGGGCAAAGGTGGTAATATAATTTTTGAATCAACTGCAGAACTTAATACTCTTATAGATTTTAGGTATAAACAACATTTTAAAGCTCAAAAAGGACAGGCGGGTTCAGGTAAAAATTGCTCAGGAGCAAACGGAGAAGATCTCATAATTAAAGTGCCTATAGGAACCCAAATTATTTCAGATTTAGACCAAAAAACTATTCTAAAGGATCTAACTAATGAAGGTGAAAGAGTAAGTTTTTTGGAAGGTGGAAAGGGTGGTTTCGGGAACACTCGCTTTAAAAACTCCATAGAACAAGCCCCTAGGAATGCAAACCCTGGTCTTTCAGGAGAAGAAATGTGGATATGGCTAAGATTAAAAGTAATAGCAGACATTGGTTTTATAGGCCTTCCTAATGCAGGCAAATCTTCTTTATTATCAGCCATTACAAATGCCAACCCAAAGGTAGGAAATTACCCTTTCACAACACTTTCACCTCAATTAGGAGTAATAAGAAATAAGGATCAGGAAATTATTATTGCCGATATTCCAGGATTAATTAAAAATGCGCATAAGGGGATAGGAATTGGAACTAGATTTCTAGGACATGTAGAAAGATGCAAAATACTTGTACATTTAATTGACGCACAATCCGATAATCTAATAGAATCCTACCAAACCATAATGAAAGAATTAGATGCCTATGGAAATGGACTTGTAAACAAAAAACATATGATTGTTATAACCAAAATGGATTTATTGGAAAACAAAAAATTAAAAGATAAAGTTGAACAGATTAAACAATTTACAGACAAAGAGATAATGTCTACTTCTGCAGCTTCTGGAAAAGGAATTCAATCTTTTATTAAAAAATTATTTAACAATATAGAAAATCTTCGCACAAACAACGAAAAGAAAATTCAAAAAAAATGGCATCCTTAAAAACAATAAAGAATAAATCAATAAAGGATGCCAAGAGAATTGTAATTAAAATAGGTTCCTCATTAATAATTAATAACAAAACAAGAAATTTGAATTATCAGTGGATGAAATCTCTTGCCGAAAATATAGATTTTTTAATAAAAAATAAGAAGGAGGTATTAATTGTTACTTCTGGAGCTATTGCCTTAGGAAAAAATGAGCTTAACCTAAACAAACAATCTCTTAAACTACATGAAAAACAGGCCTGTGCTGCTACGGGTCAAATTCTACTTGCCAAAGGCTGGAAGGAAGTTTTTGAAAAATTAAGCCTTAAATGTGCACAAATATTGGTTGGACATTCTGACCTAGAAACGAGACGTTCTGCAATGAATGCTCGAGTTACATTAAACACTCTTTTAAAACTTAATACCATTCCAGTAATTAATGAAAATGATACGGTAGCTACTATAGAGATAAGATATGGCGATAATGATCAACTTGCAGGCAGGGTAGCACATTTAGTTGGAGCTGACTTAGTTATTCTTCTTTCTGACGTTGAAGGACTTTATACAGGGGACCCCAAACGTAACAAAAAGGTGAAGTTTATTTCAAAAGTAGAAGAAATTTCTGAAGAAATAGAAAAAATGGCAAAAAATACCAAATCGTTTATGGCCTCAGGAGGGATGGCTACTAAAATAAAAGCCGCTAAAATTGCCCTTTCTGGTGGTTGTAATCTTATTATTTCTAAAGGATCACAAACTGGAGGATTATTAAGACTCATAGAAGGTGGAAAATACACTCTATTTAAGGCTAAAGAAAATCCTCAAAGTGCTAGAAAAAAATGGATTGCTAGTAATAGAAACAAAAGCAAAAATATAGTAATTGATAATGGAGCCGAATCAGCATTGATATCAGGAAATAGTCTACTTCCTGCAGGCATTATTAGATCTTCAGAAAATTTTAAAAGAGGAGAGACAATCGAAATAGTATCTCAAAATAAAAAAATTATTGGTTGCGGTATAGTCGCATATGATTCTGAAGAAGTTAAACTAATTGCTGGGAAAAAAAGCAAAAAAATTATAGAACTATTAGGCTATAAAGGAAGAAATGAAGTAATTCATTACGATGATATGGTACTTGATAATAAAAAATAAGGAACTATATAAGTAAGAGGAGCTTATGAAAAATAAAAATCTTAGCATGAAAAATGAGATAAAATATAAAATTGAAAAGATGTGCATAAAGGCTCGTGAATCTGCTAATCAGCTCATGACAATCTCTACTATTAAAAAAAATAAAGCACTTAATGTAATAGCAGATAGAATAGATTTAGACTCCGGTAAAATCTTACACGAAAATGCAAAAGATATAAGTAAGGCTGAGAATAATAATTTATCGGATGCAATGCTAGACCGTTTGATGCTTAATAACGATCGCATAAAAGATATTACAAATAGTATTAGAGAGATATCTATTTTATCCGATCCCATAGGGTCGGAGATAAAGAAATGGGATAGACCTAATGGATTAAATATTTCACAAATTAGAGTTCCATTAGGAGTAATTGGAATAATATATGAATCAAGGCCTAATGTTGCAGCGGATGCAAGTGCTTTATCCCTAAAATCTGGAAACACAATAATTTTAAGAGGTGGTTCTGAAAGCTTTTATTCGAGTAGAGCTATCGTAGAATCAATACAAACTGGTCTCAAAAAAACAGATATATCACCCGAATCTGTTCAAATGATAGATACAATCGATAGAGATGCCGTGGGAATATTACTTTCCATGAATAAATATATAGATTTAATAATTCCAAGGGGCGGAAAATCTCTTATAGAAAGAGTACAAAAGGATAGTAAAATTGCAACTCTAGCCCATTTAGACGGGTTGTGTCATACTTATATAGATGAGGATGCAGATGAAAAGATGGCAATTAATATTGCTATCAATGCTAAAATGCGTAGAACAGGTTTTTGTGGAGCAACTGAGACTCTTCTTTGTCATAGAAATTTAAAAAACTCTGTCCTTTGTAAAGTGATTAATGGACTGATGAATGCAGGATGTGAAATTAGAGGAGATGATGAAGTAATAAAATTAAATAAAAATATTCAACGTGCAAGCGAGAAAGATTGGAACACTGAATATCTAGACTCAATAATTTCTATTAAATTAGTATCTAACTCAAATGAAGCTATTAAACATATTGAAAAATATGGATCTAACCATACTGATTCAATCATTACAGAAAACAAAGATACTGCTGAGACTTTCCTTAAAGAAGTAAATAGTGCAATAGTTTTACACAATGCTTCTACCCAATATGCTGATGGAGGAGAATTCGGCATGGGATCTGAAATGGGTATTGCAACCGGAAAGTTACATGCTAGAGGACCCGTAGGTTTAGAACAATTAACAACTTATAAATATCAAATACGTGGAAATGGTCAGGTACGTCCTTAGTGCCAAATAATACTTATATCCATCCTTCTAAATCCATAGGACTGTCTAGAAGAAAAAATATGCGCATAGGATTACTAGGCGGGTCTTTTAACCCAGCCCACAAGGGACACATATACATATCTAATACTGCAATAAAATTTTTTAATTTAAATGAAGTATGGTGGATAATTAGTCCACAAAATCCATTAAAATCAGATCCTATAACTCCATCTTTAAAAGAAAGGATAGACTATTCTAGAAAAATATCAGTTGGAAATAGGATAAGAGTGCAATCTTTAGAAGAGCGCTTTCATACCAAGTATACTTATCATACTATTAAAAAAATACTTCAGTGTTACCCAGGAAATAAATTTTTGTGGCTTATGGGTGCAGACAATTTAGCACAAATAAATCTTTGGCATAGTTGGAGTAAAATTTTTAATTTAATACCTATTGCAGTTTTTAATAGGGAAGGCTATTCTAAGGCAGTAATGAACTCGGTAGCCGCATATTTTTACAAGAACAACTTGTATAATAAGCAAAATATTTCAAAAATTTTTAATCAAAAAACGCCTGTTTGGACTTTTTTACGTATAAGGAAGCATCCATCCTCTTCCACTAAAATTAGGGGAAATAATAAAAAGGATTTCTTCAACCTATGAAAAATAATAAATTTTCTAATAGCAGCCACGAAAATGAACATTTAAACTTGATAGCAGAAGAGGCATTAGATAGTGGAAAAGCTATAAATATTATTTCTATTCCACTATCTGGAAAATCCTCTATTGCTGACTATATGATAGTAGCAAGCGGGACTTCTGCTAGACATGTATCTGCTCTAGCAGATCAACTAAATGAAAAAATAAAAAAAGCAGGATACAGAATTTTTTCTATACAAGGTCAATCGGATTCTAACTGGGTATTAGTAGATGCAGGAGATGTAATTATACACTTATTTAGACCCGAAGTGAGAGAGTTTTATAATCTAGAAAAAATGTGGCTGGCACCTCAAGAAACTATTGAAATATAATTTATCAAGAACTAAATAAAAAAAATACTATATGTTTTTTTATATTACAGTTTTCCTGTTATACTATAAAGTGTTCGATAATATTTATTTTAATAAAGGAAACAATAAAAGAATTTACCAAAAATTAGGTTTGATTTAAATATTTCTACAATACTAAAAGTTAGATTTAATAATCAATCCTTTCAATCGTTTAACTCCTGATGATAAAGGTGCAATATGTATGTATATAAAAACTGTATAACTAAAATTTTAGTTATTTCTTTTCTGTTTATTAATTTAACACTTAATAATGGAATTATTATCTCCACTTCCAATGCAGCTAATGAAAACGATGATGTATACCAACAACTTAACATGTTTGGAGAAGTGTACGATAGAGTAAGACGTGAATATGTCGAAGAAATTACTAATAAGGAATTAATTGAGGCCGCTATAGAAGGGATGCTGCAATCCTTAGATCCACACTCTTCTTTCATGAATGCAGATTCTTTTAAAGACATGCAGGTACAAACTAAGGGGGAATTTGGTGGATTGGGGATAGAAGTGTCCATGGAAGACGGATTAGTAAAAGTTGTTTCTCCGATTGATGATACTCCGGCTTTTCGAGCGGGAATCCAATCTGGAGATTTTATTATAGAAATAGATGGAGAATCAGTTATTGGAATGTCGTTGGGTGATGCAGTAGATAGAATGAGAGGTAAAATTAATACAGAGATTATTATTACCGTCCTAAGAGGAAATAATGAGCCCTTTGAAGTTAAAATCATAAGAGACAGAATAAAAATACAATCTGTCCGAGCAAGGAAAGAAGGTAATGCTGCTTATCTTAGAATTACTTCGTTTAATGAAAAGACTCAATCTGGTCTTTTAAAAAATATGAAGAAACTTAAAGATGAAATAGGTGTAAATATTACAGGTGTAATACTAGATCTTAGAAACAATCCCGGAGGGTTACTTGAGCAAGCAGTAGCAGTTTCAGATGCTTTTCTAAATCGGGGTGAAATAGTCTCAACTCGAGGAAGGGTAAGCAGAGGACACCAAAGATTTAATGCAACCAAAGGAGATATTTCAGATGGTCTTCCTATAGTTGTACTGATCAATAATGGATCTGCGTCAGCATCAGAAATAGTTGCGGGAGCATTACAAGATCATAAAAGGGCGATTATTATGGGAACTACCTCCTTTGGAAAAGGTTCCGTTCAAACTATAATCCCTATACAAAGGGATTCAGCTATGCGTTTAACAACAGCGAGATACTATACCCCTTCAGGCCGTTCTATCCAGGCTACAGGTATTGTTCCTGACATAATTGTAAAACAATCTAAGATAGAGGAAGTACAATCGTTTCCTGAAAGAAGAGAAAGCGACTTAAGAGGACATCTTGACAATAAAAATACGGGAGTCCAAGAAACTGAAGAGTCAGATAACATAAAAACTGTAGAAACTGAAGAAGATAGCTTTGTTGACTACCAACTCAATAGAGCTTTAGACTTATTGGAAGGGATCTCATTTTATAAAAAAGATCATGTCTAATAATATCTACAGAGAATGTGTTGGTATTACAGTATTTAATTCCTTTGGTCACATATGGATAGGCAAACGTACAGATATTACAGAAACTGATGAGTGGCAAATGCCACAAGGAGGTATTAACAAAGGGGAGTTTCCTCTCGAAGCAGCAAAAAGGGAATTATTTGAAGAAACAGGACTTAAAAATGTGAGTTTTATAAAAGATTCCTCAAAATGGTTGAAATACGATTTCCCAAAAGAAATTTTTTTACATAAAAAACATAAAGGTCAGAAACAGAAATGGCATCTCTTTCATTTTAGTGGAAATAACCAAGAAGTTAATCTTGATATTTGCAAAAAACCCGAATTTTCTGAATGGAAATGGGCAACAATTGATAGTACTATAGAACAGATTGTAAATTTCAAGAAAAGTGTCTACATATCATTATTTGAGGAATTTAGACCATTAATAAGAACAAATAGTAAATATTTATAGTTAATTAAATTATGTGATGAGGGCTATTTTAACCTCTAATTTATCAATATTATTTTGAATTAAACTTTTTTCTTTTTCATCCTGAGAGGAATTTAGCTGTTTTTTAAGATTTTCTATTTCGTCCTTACACAAGGAAATATCAATATCCTCTAGGGAACATAGTTCACTTGCTAATATAGATACCTGATTAGACAATACTTCTACAAAACCACCTGCCAAAAAGAATTTTTCCGTTATATCAGAATCGTGAATCTCGAGCAAACCTGGTCTAATGCTAGAAACTAAAGGAGCGTGCTCAGGTAAAACCCCAAAATCTCCTTCTGTTCCTGCAATAATAACCATATCAACGAGTTTAGAGGCTACAAGCTTGTCTGGTAAAACTAATTCTAATTGAAGTTTATCTAACTGGCTCATTTATCTGCACTTCCTAAAATTAAGCTACTTCTGCTGCCATCTTTTTAGCCTTCTCCACTGCTTCTTCAATTGTTCCAACCATATAAAAAGCTGCTTCTGGCAAATCATCATATTCTCCTGAACACAAAGCCTTAAATCCTTTAATAGTATCTTCCAGTTGGACAAACTTGCCAGGCGATCCAGTAAATACCTCAGCAACATGAAAAGGTTGAGATAGAAATCTTTGAATTTTTCTAGCTCTACTTACTACCTATTAATCTTCTTCGGATAGCTCAT
>CAZNVN010000004.1:0-2695 GCA_964576635.1 uncultured Rhodospirillaceae bacterium | reverse complement strand
TATTCTTGCATCTAATATTCTTGATGTTGAATCTAAAGGGTCTACAGCAGGATAAATCCCTAATTCCGCAATTTGACGTGATAAAACAGTAGTCGCGTCCAAATGACTAAAAGATGTAGCTGGCGCTGGATCTGTTAAATCGTCAGCTGGAACATATATAGCCTGAACGGAAGTTATAGAACCTTTCTTAGTTGATGTAATCCTTTCTTGTAAAGTTCCCATATCTGTAGCCAGCGTAGGTTGATAGCCAACTGCTGAAGGAATTCTTCCCAATAAGGCAGAAACTTCTGAACCTGCCTGAGTAAATCTAAAAATATTATCTACAAAAAATAAAACATCCTGTCCTTCTTCATCTCTGAAATATTCGGCCATGGTCAGACCTGAAAGTCCTACTCGAGCCCGAGCCCCTGGAGGCTCATTCATTTGCCCATAAACTAAAGCTGCCTTAGAATTATCTCCTTCAAGATCTATTACTCCAGATTCTATCATTTCATGATATAAATCATTTCCCTCTCTTGTACGCTCTCCTACGCCAGCAAATACAGAATAACCTCCATGACCCTTTGCAACATTATTAATTAGCTCCATAATCAGCACTGTCTTTCCTACTCCCGCGCCTCCAAATAAACCAATCTTTCCTCCTTTTACATAAGGAGCTAAAAGATCTACCACTTTTATTCCTGTTATCAGTACTTCTGTCTCTGATGCCTGGTCAACGTATGCCGGAGCTGGTCTATGAATAGGATATGTTTTTTTAGTATTGACAGGTCCTCTTTCATCAACTGGTTCTCCTACTACATTCACTATTCTTCCAAGCATTTCTGGTCCCACAGGAACAGATATAGGTTCAGAAGTATCAGAAACTTCTTGTCCACGTACTAGCCCATCAGTAGCAGACATTGCTATAGACCTAACAATATTTTCACCTAAGTGTTGAGCAACTTCTAAGACTATTTTCTCTCCATCTTTTTCAACTGTAAGGGCATCTAATATATTAGGAAGCCCATCCATGAATTGAACGTCTACAACTGGACCTATAATCTGTGTAATATTCCCTGTTTTTTTACTCATACTTTACTCCATTAATATACGTTAAATTTTTTATAATTATAAAGCTTCAGCACCCGAAATAATCACAATAAGTTCCCTAGTTATCATAGCTTGTCTTTGTCTATTATAAGATAAGGTAAGTCTATCTATCATTTCTCCTGCATTCCTTGTTGCATTATCCATTGCTGCCATCCTTGCTCCCAGCTCTCCTGCTCCACTTTCTAAAATAGATTTATAAATCTGAATTGAAATATTTCTAGGTAATAGCTCAGATAGTATACTTTGTTCATCTGGTTCAAATTCGAAGAAAATATTTTCATCTTTAGGCTCATTTACATCTTCAAATTCATAGGGAATGATTGATTGCTCTGTAACTATTTGGGATATAGCTGACTTAAATTTATTGTAATAAATTGAGCAACTTCCAAATTCATCTTGTTCAAATCTTCTCATTATTTCAGAACCTACAGTTTCTGCTAAACTGTATGAGGACTTATCAGCAGTTGAAATTTCGTAACTACTTATTACCTTTTCACTAAAACTATTTCTAAGAACTTCAGAACCCTTTCTACCAATGCAAATTAACTTTACCGGTATTTTACTTGATTCTAGCTCTGTAATTTTATTTTTAACTTTTCTTACTATGGAAGAATTAAACGCACCACACAATCCTCTATCTGATGTCACTACTATAAACAGTTTGGTCTTATTATTATCGTTTCCTTTTAGCATTAAATTAGATAGATCTCTGTCCTCAATAAAAATCGCTAATGAAGATAAAATTTTAGATAATTTTTCTGAGTAAGGTCTTGCTGCTTCTGCTATGTCTTGCGCACGTCTTAGCTTAGAAGCCGCAACCATTTTCATAGCTTGTGTAATTTTTCTTGTGGAACGTACACTATCAATGCGGTTCCTTAAATCTTTGAGACTAGCCATTTATTTTTATCAATCACTTTTTATATAATTTTTAGCAACATTAGTTATTATGACACTAATTGATTCTTCTAAACTATCGTCTAGTGCTCCTTGTTCTCTTATAGTACTTAAAATTTTAGAATCTTTGTTCCTAACTTTATTAAGTAATTCCTCTTCGAATGCACCCAAACTTTTTACTTCAATTTCATCAAGGAATCCTTTAACTCCAGCATATATAACTATTATTTGTTCCTCTACAGGTAAGGGCGAATATTGAGCTTGCTTTAACAATTCAGTTAATCTAGCTCCTCTCTCTAATAATCTTTGTGTTGCTGCGTCTAAGTCTGATCCAAAATGTGCAAATGCAGCCATCTCTCTATACTGTGCGAGTTCAAGTTTAATAGAACCTGCCACTTGTTTCATAGCCTTTATTTGAGCTGATGATCCTACACGACTCACAGAAAGTCCTACATTAATAGCTGGTCTAATTCCTTGATAAAACAAATCCGTCTCTAAAAATATTTGACCATCCGTAATAGATATAACATTTGTTGGAATATAAGCAGATACATCTCCTGCTTGAGTTTCTATTATAGGTAAAGCTGTAAGTGACCCAGCTCCATTATCATCATTCAATTTGGCGGCTCTCTCCAAAAGTCTAGAATGTAAATAAAACACATCTCCAGGATATGCCTCTCTACCAGGAGGACGCCTTAATAATAGAGACATT
>CAZNVN010000003.1:4167-43620 GCA_964576635.1 uncultured Rhodospirillaceae bacterium | reverse complement strand
ATATTTAGCAGTAGTATTTTTTATACCAAACTGTGTCCAATCATGTTCTATATATCCCTGTTCCATCTCTAGCTCTCCGTCTCCATCTTTAACAAAGGAGTGCTCAATTTCAAATTCAGAAACAAATCGTGTATATTGATTAAACTCATGATCTACAAATAATACATACCTATGAAAATCAATCTGATCCGTCGAATGGCCTTCATAGTGTATTTCTCCATATCCTCCGAGAGATGTTTTATTCCACCATCCTTCATCTGCAGACCCTCCTTCTTCCACTGCTGTTACAGCAGAATCAGCGAGCTCCACTGCCTCTTCAGATTTTTTCTCTACTGCCTCTACTCTTTTAGCAAGAGACTCAATAACAGCTCATTGCTCCTCTAAAACAGCTCTTTGCTCCTCTAAAACAGCTTTTTGATCATTAATAATCTTTTTTAAATCTTCTATCTCATCTGCAGAAGCACTTGCAATAACAAATGCAAAAAATGCCATAGCTTTTAAAATAACTCGCATTCAAATCCCTTTCTTAAAAACAGTTTTTTGACTTTAGCTCTCATTATCAATGAGAATAGTTCTCATTTTCACATTAAACTTATTGAGAATGATATTCAATGTCAACTAAAATATTGATTTTTACTCCTAAGGGACTATATTTAAATTTTAATGAATGTTTTTGGGAGGAAAGAGATGCAAAAACATATATTATTTAACGGGATCATTTTTATATTAGGTTTTGCCCTCTCTATTCTTTATTCTAGTAATACTAGTGCTGAGAGCCGCGCATTATCAAGCTCTGAGGGTCAGCTTGCATTAGCTTACTCTAATCAGGTTAGTTATTACTACTCATTAACTGCAAAAAAAACTGAGATTCTATATCAAGCAATTAATAATTTTCTTATAGAGCCATCAGAAAATTCTATTCAGATAGCTAAGGTTAGTTGGATAGAGGCTAGGAAGATCTATGGCATCACGGAAGCATTTCGTTTTTATGGCGGGCCAATTGATGGCTCCAACCAATTTGGTGAAGAAGGACCAGAGGGTCTGATTAATTCCTGGCCCTTAAATGAAGCATACATCGACTATGTAGAAGGCAACCCCGAGGCAGGTCTTATAAATAACTTAAATTTTGAAATTAACTCAGAAACTATCCTCGCAAGCAATCAATCAGGTGACGATGCCGATGTTTCTACAGGGTGGCACGCTATCGAATTTTTACTTTGGGGGCAAGATTTTTCCCTAGAGAACCCCGGGACAAGATCTTTTACTGATTTTATCTTAGGAAAAAACAATAATGACAGAAGAAGGTTATACCTTTCTCAAGTAAGCTTATTACTTTTAAACCAAGTCAAATGGTTAGAAGAACAATGGTCCACTGAAGGAGAGGGAAGGCGAGCTTTCTTAGCTAATAAAGATCCAGGTGGTCTAATTTTGACTGGGCTTACAACATTAGCTGGATTTGAATTGTCTTCAGAAAGAATTGCAACCGCCCTGGATTCTGGCGACTCGGAGGATGAACATTCATGTTTTAGCGACCAAACACATAATGACATAAGAGCGAATTTTAATGGAATAAAAAACATATATTTAGGTATTAACAGTAAAGGAAAAAATTTTTCTCCTTCCGTATCTGATCTTATTGCTGAAAACAATCCATCATTAAATGCTATTATAATTAACAAACTAAAAGAAATATCAGATAATATAGAAGACATTACTGTCCCGTTTGACAAAATGCTTTCAGAATCTAAAGATGGCTCTGGAAGAATAGCTGCGGAAAAAACTGTTAACAATTTACTGGCTCTAGCAGAAAACTTTAAGAAGGCAGGAAAAGGACTAAATTGGCAAGTAATAATTTCAGAATAATATATATAAGTAGTTTTCTACTGAGTTTTATCTTTTTGCCGTTATTTATTTATATTAATAATGGCAAAACTGATGAAAATATATCTTCCAAAATGGACAGTGAAGTTTCTATAAAAAAACAAACTAGAGAATCTTTTTCTGCTCCAATTCCCTCCCTGGAATTATCAAAAATGAGAATGTTTACTGGCGGCCGGCATCTATTTAGAAGGACCTGGGTTATTGCACCTGGTTCCGTAAAAAGTATCGACGGACTGGGTCCTGTCTTTAATAGAAACAGTTGTTCCGGATGCCACGTGAAAGACGGAAGAGGGAAACCTCCGGCCAAAGGAGAAGAATTAAGATCTATGGTTTTTAAACTGGCTCTTGTAAAAGACAACAAAGCTTACCCAGACCCAAATTACGGGGTTCAACTAAACGATAAAGCTATATTAGGAGTTCCTTATGAGGGGAAAATAGAAATAACATATAGTTTAAAAAAGATTATCTACCCAGACGGACAAGCAGTTCTTCTATCAGAGCCGCTATACCGACCTAAGCGTTTGTCTTTTGGCCCATTTAATGAAAAAACCCAAATATCTCCTCGTGTTGCCCCTTCTGTTTTTGGATTAGGATTGATAGAAGCGATCGATTCTGAAACAATAAAAAAGAATGCAGATCCTAACGATAAAAATAAAGACGGGATATCCGGAAAATACAACATTGTCTGGGACGAGCCCTCTAAAACAAACAAAATTGGACGATTTGGCTGGAAAGCATCAAGAGGGTCCTTATTACACCAAATATTGGGAGCAGCACACGAAGATATGGGCCTGTCTTCAAAAGTTTTTCCCAATCAGAATTGTTTATCTAAACAGAAAAAGTGTCAAGAGCAGCCTACTGGTGGGAAAACAGAAATAACAGAAAAACAAGTAGATAGATTATTGCTTTATATGCAAACGTTAGCTGTACCTAGACAACGAAATTCCGAAGACAGCAGTATATTAAAAGGCGAAAGCTTGTTTCGATCCATTGGATGTCAAAAATGTCATATTTCTACTTTTAAAACTAGCAAAAACACAAGTCACAAAGAATTGGCGAACAAAACGATAAAACCATATTCAGACTTTTTATTACATGACTTAGGAGAGGATTTGGCGGATCATCTTCCCGATTTTGAAGCATCTGGGAAAGAATGGAGGACAGCTCCTCTCTGGGGAATTGGACTAGTCAAGATCGTTAACAAGCACACCAGATTCTTACATGATGGAAGAGCTAAATCCATAGAAGAAGCGATTTTATGGCACGGAGGAGAGGCTAAAAAGTCAAAGGAGCGTTTTACTAAACTAAAAAAAGAAGAAAGAAAGCTATTGTTAGATTTTATAAATTCTCTTTAACACAATTACTGATTCATCGTATCAAAAAATTCGGAATTATTTTTAGTGCTCTTAAGTTTATCAATTAAAAATTCCATAGCATCACTCATGCCCATTGGACTCAAAATTCTTCTTAACATCCACATCTTGGAAAGAGCGCCTTTCTCTACTAATAGCTCCTCCTTTCTTGTTCCAGACTTTGCTATATCTATTGCCGGAAAAGTTCTTTTGTCAGCAAGTTTTCTGTCTAACACTATTTCCGAGTTTCCTGTCCCTTTAAATTCCTCAAAAATGACCTCATCCATACGAGAGCCTGTTTCAATTAAAGCTGAGGCTATGATAGTAAGAGAGCCTCCACCTTCTATATTTCTAGCTGCCCCGAAAAAACGTTTGGGCCTCTGCAGAGCATTTGCGTCCACACCGCCGGTTAATACTTTACCAGAAGAAGGAACAACGGTATTGTAAGCACGACCTAGTCTAGTAATTGAATCTAATAAAATCACAACATCCTTTCCGTGCTCTACCAGACGCTTAGCTTTTTCTATAACCATTTCTGCAACCTGGACGTGTCGCATCGCCGGTTCATCAAAAGTAGAAGAAACGACTTCTCCCTTAACCGACCTTTGCATATCTGTAACTTCTTCAGGCCTTTCGTCTATCAGAAGAACGATAAGAAAAATTTCTGGATGATTTTTTTCTATAGAATGAGCAATATTTTGAAGCAAAACTGTTTTCCCCGTCCTAGGAGGGGCAACGATTAGCCCTCTTTGCCCCTTTCCTAGTGGGCTTACTAGCTCAATGACTCGACATGAATTATCCTTGCTTTTGTCTGGGGCCTTTGTCTCTGTTTCGAGTTTAATCTTCTGCTCAGGGTAAAGGGGTGTTAAATTTTCAAAATGAACTTTGTGTTTAACTTTTTCAGGTGGATCAAAATTAATATTATCAATTTTTAAAAGAGCAAAATATCTTTCTCCTTCTTTAGGCTGTCTGATCTCGCCTTCCACGGTATCGCCTGTTCTAAGTCCAAACTTTCTTATTTGAGAAGGAGAAACATAAATATCGTCTGGCCCAGGCAAGTAATTACTTTCTGGCGCCCTTAAAAAGCCAAACCCATCCGGTAAAACTTCTATTACTCCATCCCCATTAATAATATCCCCTTTTACTGCTAAAGTTTTAAGAACCACAAACATTAAGTCTTGCTTTCTTCTATTGGAAGCGTTCTCTATCCCATTCTCTTCTGCAAACTTAATGAGGTCTGATGGGGGCATGTTCTTTAATTTTTTTAAGTGCATATAGTTTTCCTAAATACGGACAGATATATTATTATAAATTGAAAGAAATTAAGATGGGCCTTGAAAACAAACAAACTTATTCTAATTATTAGTAAAAAAACAAAATTGTCAAAATATTAATTCCTAAAATGGCCTTACCACAATCATAATAACTATAATTATCATGAAAACAGTGGTCATCTCATTAAGAATCTTATAAAATCTCGGGTTTTTAAAATTATTATCAAATTCTAGTTTTTTTCTACAATAAGAGAAATAAACATGCGTGATTGATATAAAAAAGACAGAAATAATTTTTATTAAAAACCATAAAGAAAAAGGATCTACATTAGCAGAGGGATGAAAAAACAAAACAAGGCCAAAACCCCAAGCTAAAATCCCAGCAGGATTCATAATATATCTTAATAATCTTTTTTCCATCAAAACAAATATTTTATTCGTTTCTTTTGTATTTCCTTTGTTGCAATGATAAGCGAAAAGTCTCGGCAAATATAACATCCCTGCCATCCAGCTTATAACAGCTATAATATGAATTGCTTTAAAGTATAAATAAAAATCCATTTAATTTTCTCTAACATTGTAAAAACATTTTTTGTATTTCTTAGAACATATTTTTTTATTTAAAATATTAATTGTATTTTTATTTTTTAATCTAACCAAATCAGAGAGAGCTTCAATAAAATCAACATTTGTGCCTAAAGCAGGAGCACGATAATAATCCAAACAACCATAATTTTTTGCTATTTTTTTATACTCTATATCGAGCTCCACTAATGTTTCGGAATGTTCACTAACAAAGGCTACAGGAATAATTATGATGTTTTTTTTATTTCTTGACGCCTTAATTATTTCTTCTTCAGTGGAGGGCCCAAGCCATCTTAGTGGGCCAACTTTGCTTTGATAACAAATTATATGCTTTAAAGTTTTATCTTCTATTTTTTCGACTATCGCCTTCACGGTAGATTCGACTTGGGCCTGATAAGGGTCTCCTGATGTTATAATTTTTTCTGGCAAACCATGTGCGCTAAACAACAAAATTGTATTTGATAAACTGTTATCTTTTATTTTCACTTGCGTTAATATTTTTTTAACACTTTTAACATGCGCTAGTATGAATTTTTCGTTTTTGGGATAACAACATATTATTTTAGTAGGAATAGAAAATGATTGCTTCTCTGTTTCCTTTTTCCACGAAGACAGGGAAGAGCCCGAAGTAGTAGAAGAATATTGAGGATACAAAGGAAGCAATATGCTTTCATCTGGGGCCCAATTTATAACTTCCTTCAGCGTTTCTTGAACCAGAGGTTTCCAATATCTCATCGAAACAAATACTCTATAATCATCATTTTCTTTTTCTAACTTTTTTTCTAATTGCTTTGCTTGTAATTTCGTTAACTCTAAGATCGGAGATCTTCCTCCTAAATGAGAATATATCTCTCTAGCGATCTTTTCTCTTTTCGTAGAAATAAATTTAGCCAACAAATATCGAAGAGGACGAGGGGCGCTAATTATAGCCGGATCATAGAACAAGTTAAAGAGAAAGGGCTTAACAGAAGAAAGTTTATCTGGACCTCCTAAATTAAACAAAACTACAGCTACTTTCTTTTTCATTTTTCCTGATCTCTAATAATTTTAATTAATTTTGTAATATTTTCGGGAGCAGTTTCTTTTAAAACTCCATGCCCTAAGTTAAAAATATGATTCACACCAGTAAAGTCTTTTAGAATTTTATGTATTTCTTCCTGCATTTTTTTTCCACCCTTAGCAAGAATTTTAGGATCTAGGTTCCCTTGATAACATCTTATTTGATTCTTAGGCTTAATGTTTTCTATCGCCCATCTTCTGTCCACATTTTGATCTAAAGATATACAATTTAGTTCTAAATTAGCAGCATAATCTATGTAATTTATTCCTATATTCCTGGGAAAACAGATTATATAGCTATTCCTAACTTCCTTTCTAACTCTCTTTATTATTTTCTCAACAGGCTTTATACAAAAATCCCTAAGCTTATTATTTGTTGCTGCAATTTTTGCATGAGAATCGAAAATTTGAATGACTTCTGCTCCTGACTTTATTTGGTTTATTAAGTGACGCGCTGTTAGGTCTGCTAATTTATCTAATAATAATAAAAACCCTCTTTCCTCCCTTTTAAAAAAGGAAACACACTTAGAAAAGTTTTTTTCACCAGATCCTTGAATCATATAAGCGGCCAAAGTAAAGGGAGCTCCTGCAAATCCAATTAGTGCACACTCTTTTGGTTTCTTTCTCTTAACTATTTCCAGCGTTTCATAAACTGGCTCTAGAAACTCCCTCCTTTGAAGCTCTAGCTTTTCTATCTCCTTTTTATCTAGAATCCTCTCTATCTCCGGTCCTACATTTTCTTTAAATTCTACCTTTTTTCCTAAAGCCAAGGGAATAGTTAAAATATCAGAAAATACAATCGCAGCATCTAAATCGTATCTTCTTATGGGCTGTAGTGTTATTTCAGAAGCAAGTTTGGCATTTAAGCAGATAGACAAAAAACTTTCCTCTCTATCTCTTATTTTTCTATATTCTGGCAAATATCTTCCTGCCTGTCTCATAAGCCAGATAGGAGTGCTTTTATTATTTTTATTAGAAATAGTATTTATTAAAGAGGAAGATTGTTTTTCATACACAAGTTTTTCCTTATCTATTTATAATATTAATATATATATATATTATTTAGTAGTAGTAGGATAATAGATATATGGGGATTAAATTTTATTAACAAAAATAAAAGTTGTAGTCCATTTGCTATAACATGGCTTTTTCTAGTATAAAAATTATTATTAAGGTAATTCATTGGATTAAAAGTGAAGGACTAACATGTTTATTATAGCTTTATAGTTTTTAAGAAATGATTAATAACTAAAAGAAAAGACGCTTGATTAAAAATAATACAAAAAAAATACACATACATCTTATCTCAGATTCTACTGGAGAAACAGTAAGCACTGTTGCAAGATCTGCAGGAGCACACTTCAAAGACTTTGATACGATAGAACACAACTGGGTTCTAGTTAGGTCTGCAGATCAAATTAAAAAAATTTTAGAAGAAATTAAAGAAAACAAAGGCCTAGTTATATATACTCTAATAGACAAAAATATCAGAAATATTTTAGAGCAAGGATGTAAAAAACATGGAATACCAGCCGTTCCTATTTTGGATCAAGTCGTTATGACTATAGAGGAATACTTTAAGTATGAGTTGGCAATAGATAAGCCTGGAAGACAGCATAGTCTTTCTGGAGGATATTTTGATAGAATAGGAGCGATGCAGTTTACTCTTTCTCATGATGATGGACAACAAATACACAATTTAAAAGAAGCAGAAATTATTTTGATAGGAGTTTCCCGTACATCTAAAACACCCACGGCGATGTATTTAGCAAACAGAGGCATAAAGGTTGCAAATGTTCCTATTGTTCCTGAAGTGGAACTTCCAGAAATATTAAAAGAAAAAGCACTTTTTGTCGTAGGGCTATCCACCAGTCCCGTTCGCCTTAAGCAAATAAGAAAATCAAGACTAAATTCAGTAGGAGAGCAAAGAAAAACCGGATACGTGAATGAAGAGCTGATAGAGGAAGAAGTATTAAGGGCAAAAAAAATATTTAGAAAGAACCGATGGCCGATAATTGATGTAACAAGAAAGTCCATAGAAGAAACAGCAGCGGCAGTCTTAGATCTTTTGAGACAATTTAAAGAAAGAAAAAACATTGATTCTTAAGAGCGATAAACGCAATGCAGGAATAATCGGCTCTCCTATAAAACACAGCCTGTCTCCTCTCATCCACCAATACTGGATGAGGCAGAGCAATATTTCTGCTCGTTATTCTGCTTATAATATAAAGAGAGAGGAGCTCCCCCTCTTTGTTAAAAAGGCTGTTGAAGAAAATTTTGTTGGATTTAATGTAACTCTGCCGCACAAAAGCAGCATAATTCCTTTTCTGGATGAAGTTAGCAAAGAAGCTAAAGCTTTGGGGGCAGTTAATACGGTTCTGATAAAAGAAAAGAGAACGCTAGGTTTTAATACAGACACTTTTGGTTTTATAGAAAATCTAAATAGAAGCATCCCTAAATGGGCAGAAAGAAAAGGAAGCGCGGTTATTATAGGAGCAGGAGGAGCAGCCAGGGCTGTCGTTTGGTCGTTATTAGAAAAAAATATTTATGAAATAAAAATAGTAAATCGTAGTCAGAAAAGAGCGCTGGCCCTAATTCTAGATATGAAGCACTATTTTCCTCATGCTTCTTTGGAATATGTGGCAAACTATGAATCTGTTATTAAAAATGCTATATTGTTGGTAAATGCTTCTAGTTTGGGAATGACAGGGCAACCTCCTTTAAACATAAAATTGGATCTGCTCAACAAAAATGCAATAGTGTATGATTTAGTTTATTTGCCTATGAGAACGGATTTGATAATGGCGGCAGAAAAACTGCGCCTTAATGCTTTGGGTGGGCTAGGTATGCTCTTATATCAAGCTGTGCCGGCATTTACTATGTGGTACGGCACGAACGTAACAGTAAACAATAAGCTGAGAAAAATAGTTTTGAAACAATTTTAGTTTAGGATAACAGGATGATAATTATAGGGCTTACAGGTTCTATAGCTATGGGGAAAAGTACTACTGCAAAGTTTTTGGAAGAGCAGGGGATCACTGATATTGACGCGGATCGTTGTGTTCACAGTTTATTAGGTCCTAAGGGACTCAAAGTGAGCATAGTTGCAAAACATTTTCCTGCTTCTTATGTAAAAACAAACGGTCTAGGATATATAGATAGAAAAATTCTAGGAGAAATTGTCTTTTCAGATAAAGTGAAAAGAAAAAGATTAGAACAAATAATTCATCCAGAGGTAAACAAGCGCAGAGCGTCTTGGCTAGCATGGGCAAAAAGAAGAAGGTTAAGAGCAGTTTGTTATGATATTCCTTTATTGTTTGAAACAAAAGGAGACGAGAAATGTGATATAGTTATTGTAGTAACGGCGCCTTTTTTCCTTCAAAAACAAAGGGCTATGAAGAGAAAAAATATGAATAAAGCCAAGTTTGAAAATATATTGAGACAACAAACGCCAGAACAGAAAAAAATTAAATTGGCAGATTATATTGTTAAAACAGGATTAGGCTTCCGTCAGACTAGAAATCAAATAAAATTTGTAATAGATAGGGCTCTAAATGATAAATAGAAAAATAGCGTTAGATACAGAAACAACGGGCCTTAATCCGAAAGAAGGACATAAGATTGTTGAGATAGGATGCGTGGAACTAGAAGATAACATTCCTACTGGCAGGCAGTGGCATACTTATTTGAATCCCAAAAGAAACATTCCGGAAGCAGCCGTTGCCGTGCACGGGCTAGAGGAAAAGTTTTTGCTAGATAAACCGGTTTTTCAAGAAATAGCAGAAAGCTTTCTTAATTTTTTAAAAGAAGATCCTTTGGTTATTCATAACGCAAAATTTGACATAGGCTTTCTAAACCATGAATTGGCAGAGGCTAATTTTTCTTTATTAGATATCGAAAACACAATCGATACGGTTCAATTATCAAGGCAAACAACACCAGGAGCTCCCGCTAGTTTAGATGCATTGTGTAAGAGGTTTGATATTGATTTGACTAAAAGGAAAATGCATGGTGCGCTTCTTGATGCGCAATTGCTATCTGAAGTTTATTTAGAATTAACAGGAGGTCGTCAAGGACGCTTTACTTTGAATAACAAAATAGAATCTCAAGATTCAAATCATTTGTTACATAATAAAAATTTAAATAAAAGACAAAAAGTTATTATAAAGCTGAGCAAAACTGAAATTGAACAACACAATAAATTTATAAAAAACATTTCTGGATCGATTTGGAATAAAAATTAACTTAAATATAATAAAGATCTTTGATTAATTTAAATCTCAGTTTATCTTTTTAATATAGAAATTTAAAATAAGGTTAGTATTTTGCAGTATTTTGATATTATTTTGTTTGCTATTGTTGCAGGAGTTTTAGCCATTCGTCTTTATCGTGTAATAGGCAAGAAAACAGATTTTTCTTTGCAGAAAGGAAGAGCAACGGAAAATAATTCTCTACAATCTAGAGAAAAAGAAGTTTTGGATAAACAGGATTCTCGGAAAACAGGGGAGGGCTTAGGTTTTCTTAAAAAAATATACCCAAACTTTGATGAGAGATCTTTTCTTTTGGGGGCGGAAGAAGCCTTCAGTTTAATAATTAAGGCATTTAATTATGATGACAAAAAATCTTAGAGAGCTCTTTTAGATGATAATGTATATATCGCATTTGAAAAAGGATTTTTGGATAGAGAAAAGAAAGGTGTGTTTGTAGAAAGGCCAATAACATTAAATATTTTAGAAGCCAAAATAAAAAGCGCTAAAGTAGTAAAAGGGATTGCATTTGTAAAAGTATCTTTTGTATCAGACCAAGTTATTACGATAAAAGATCAAGATACTGATGCTATTATAAACAATTCTGATGCTTCCAAAAAGAAAAGTGACATATGGGAGTTTAGCAAAGATATTGCTGCCAACAACCCTAATTGGAAGCTAACTTACACGGAAAGCGGTTAATTAGAGATCTATAAATGTCAGCAAGAGAGAGGAAAAAGATTCTAAGTCTAATTTTTATTTTTCTTGTCTTCTCTTCTTGTGGTCAAAAGACAGAGTTAATTCAAAGCACAGATAATTTAATTATTAAAAAAGTAGGTTTTAAAAATTTAGAGGGCTGGGAAAAGGCAAATATATTTTCAGCAAAGAGGTCTGTAATTCAAAGTTGCAAAAAAATTAAAGAATACAAAGAGGAAAAGATCCTACAAATAGCAGATGAGATTGTACAAATTACTAATTATAAGAAATTTTGCCAAGCAATAATTAGTAGCAAAAACAACGAAAACTTTAAATATACTATAGAAAAATATTTTTATCCCGTTTTGCTAAGATCCAAAAAAGAAAAACACGCTCATTACACAGGATATGTTGAATTGGCGGTGGAAGGCAGTCTTGAAAAAAACAACAATAATTTTGTTCCTATATATTCAAAACCCGATTTACTTGTCGAGATTAATCCGAGTGATTTTTCCAACAATCTTATAGAAAAAGAAACAGTAGGCTTATTGAAAAATGGTAAAATTATTCCAGCGCCTACTCGAAAACAAATAGAGAGAGGTAATCTTTTTAAAGAACATATTATTGCTTATTTAAATGACCCAGCAAGAGCCTATTTTTTACATATACAAGGATCGGGTAGATTAAAATTGCCGGATGGTTCTTTAAAATTTATTGGTTACAGCGGAGATAATGGAAAAAAATATAAATCCATCGGAAAAATATTAATAGAAAAGGGCTATATTGATAGAAAAAACTTATCTATGCAATCTATAGAAAGATGGATGCATAATAATCCACAAGAAGCATCAAAGATAATGAATATGAATGAAAGATATATTTTCTTTAAATTCAGGAAAGAAAAAAACCCTGTAGGATCAAGTGGTATTGAGTTAACCATGTTCCATTCTGCGGCTGTGGACAATAGATTTATACCTTATCATACCCTTTTGTGGCCAGGGCTAGATCTAATAAAAACAGAATCAATGACAAACAGAACCCTCTTTATAGCTCAAGATGGCGGAGCAGCAATAAAAGGACCCATGAGAGTTGATTTGTTTTTGGGATATGGAAAGGAAGCAGAAACGATAGCTGGTAGTTTAAGTAAAAAAGAAAAATTGTGGGCCTTAATTCCTCGAAACAAAGTTACCATATCCAAATAATTAAAATAGAACTTGAAAAATTTGTCATTTAGCGATTAAATGTACGTCTCTGGCATTTTACAATGCTAAAGATAATATTATCGTTAGGGAGAAAATAAATGAATAAATTAATACTAGCAGCTATTTCAGCTGTTGTAGCTGTAGCTTTCTCAATGAGCGCTGTTTTAGCGATGGATCATTGTGCCAAGTATGCAGATCTTAAAGGCAAAGCGTGGGTTGCTGGCGATTGCATGGAAACTCCACTTGGAGAAAAATGGTGGCCTCATCCTATTTGGGGAGCCGACGACCAAGCAGGCTCTACGAACTGGTATAAACAACCAGAAGTTATTGCGAGAGCTTTGGCTATGGTTAAAGAAAATAAAGCAATGCGCTTAGGTCATCCTTATACAGCAGACCAGCCGATGTTTGGTGCGCGTAAGTTTGTTTTGCGTATTCCAGGAACTCCAACAGGCGGAGCTTTTGGTCCAAATAAAATTATGTGGAATGATGAATTCCTAGCAACTGAAATAGGACAAGCAGGAACTCAGTTTGATGGTTTAGGCCATATTGGAGTTCAAGTTGGTGCTGATGGAGACAAGACTGAAATGAGATGGTATAACGGGTTTACTGCACAAGAAATGGGAAGCCCTTATGGTCTTTTAAAGCTTGGTACAGAGCATCTAAATCCTATTATTGCTAGAGGTATTTTACTTGATATAGCGGCAGTTAGAGGAGTGGAAACTATGGAGGCTGGTGAAATAATCACTATGGCTGATGTAAAAGCTGCTCTTGATGCGCAAGGTCAATCAGGTTATAAAATGATGCCTGGTGATGCAATATTGTTCCATACAGGATGGGACCAATACTGGACAGATCCTGCACATTATAATGCGGGCTGCCCAGGAATCGGCATGGAAGTTGCGCGTTGGATTGCAGGTGGAAACGCAGGAGTAACAGGCTTTGATACATGGCCTGGAGATGGCATTCCTAATCCAGATCCAGATTGCGTGTTCTGTGTACACCAGTACTTACAAACTCGTCATGGAATAATTAACCAAGAAAACTTAAATACCGGCCAATTAGTTGATGCGGGTGTTTATGAGTTTATGTATGTGTATACTCCTGTGCCAATTGTAGGAGCAACAGGATCAATCGGACACCCTACAGCAATATGGTAGGATTTAGTTGAGCTGAGCTCAATAATATTTTAGAATAGAGGGCATAACTTTTTGTGCCCTCTTTTTTTAGCTAAGTTACATAATAAATCAAAAATACTCTAAAGTTTTATAAATTCAAATTTGAAGAGACGTTTTTATGAATAAAGAAATAAGAGATAGCAAGCCAGTAGTCGCCTTATTTGTTACATGCTTAGTTGATCTATTTAGACCATCAGTTGCTTTTGCTACAATTAAATTATTGGAATCATATGGTTACCGAGTTGTAATTCCGAAAGCCCAGAGTTGTTGTGGTCAACCAGCATATAATTCGGGTGATTATGACGGTGCAAAAAAAATAGCATTAAAGGTTATTAATGCTTTAAGTAAATATGACGCTGTAGTAATTCCCTCTGCGAGTTGTGCTGGAATGATGTCAAAACATTTTGTAGAGCTTTTCAAAGACGATTTGGAATTATCTGAAAAATTGATTGAGTTTTCAAAAAAAACACATGAATTGATTTCATTTTTATCTACTATTCCTAATAGGGAAAAACTTTGTTCAAAATTCAAGGGCTCCGTAACGTATCATGATTCCTGTTCTTCTTTACGTGAGGCAGGAATTAAAAATCAAACAAGAGACCTACTTAGAGAGATTGATGGTTTGGAGCTAAAAGAGCTAAAAAATCCCGAAGTATGTTGTGGATTTGGAGGAACATTTTGTATTAAATACCCAAAAATATCAGAGCGAATGGTATCTGAGAAAGTGGCGGATGCTGTTTCTTCCGGTGCAGATGTTTTATTGTCAGGAGACCTTGGTTGCTTAATGAATATTGCAGGTCGAGTTAACCGAGAAGGAAAAAAAATTGAATGTAGACATGTAGCAGAAGTTTTAGCAGATATGATTTCTAATTCTCCAATTGGTAAAAAATAAAGAGGGCCATATGACTTTAGATCCTACTAGTAATAATTTTAAAGAGAACGCAAATCAGGCATTGGCGGATAAGGATTTGCAATCTGCACTTAATAATTTGAAAGGAGGTTTGATTACAAACAGAAAAAAAGCTATAGAAAAGTTGCCTGAATTTGAAGAGCTAAAAGATAAAGCTAAAAAAATAAAAGATGAAGTGTTTTTAAATTTAGATTTTTATTTAGAAAAATTTGAAATGAAAGCTAAGGAACAAGGAGGGGTTGTACATTGGGCAGAAGACTCAACTGAAGCAAAAAATATAATCTTAAATTTGTTAAGATCAATAAATGCAAAAACTATGACTAAAGGAAAAACATTAATATCTGAGGAAATCGGGCTTAACGAGTTTCTATTAGAAAACGGAATAGAACCTATTGAAACGGATTTGGGAGAATATATAGTACAAATAGCAGGAGAAAAACCTAGTCATATTTTGGCTCCCGCTCTTCATAAGACAAAAGATAAAGTAGCAGATTTGTTTCATGAGATTCACGGACCTCTTGGTTATAAAGAGCGACAAAATTCTGCTTCAGCTTTGGTAGCAGAGGCTAGGTCTGTTTTAAGAAAAAGATACTTAGAGGCAGACGCGGGACTAACGGGAGGTAATTTTTTAATAGCGGAAACAGGAAGCACCGCCATTGTTACTAATGAGGGCAATGGGGACCTCACTCAGTCTTTGCCTAAAATGCATATTGTCTTAGCCACTATAGATAAAGTAGTTCCTACTTTGGAGGATGTCTCAACAATATTAAGGGTGCTTAACCCTTCAGCTACAGGCCAAGACATGGCAACTTACGTAACTTTTTCTACAGGGCCAAAGCGTGAAGACGATATTGCGGGGCCCAACGCTTTTCACGTTGTAATTTTAGATAATGGAAGATCTGATTTGTTAGGAACTGAAAAGCAAGATGTGTTGAGATGTATTCGTTGTGGCGCATGCATGAATCATTGTCCAGTTTATGGGTCAGTAGGAGGGCATGCATATGGGTGGGTGTATCCTGGTCCAATTGGAGCCGCCTTGACCCCGGCACTAATAGGTATAGAAAACTCTTATCATCTTCCGAATGCCTCTTCCTTTTGTGGCAGATGTGAAGAAGTGTGTCCCATGCGCATTCCTTTGCCTAAAATCATGAGACATTGGCGCCATGAAGAATGGAAGAAAAAAATGCCGAAACCCAGCGTTCGTTTTGCATTTAAGTTATGGCTCTTTCTAGTTCTTAATCCTTTTTTATATAAAATGATTACATCTATTCTAATAAGGATACTTTCGTTTTTTGGAAGAAGAAAAGGTAGTTTTAGTTATTTGCCTTTTGCAACAGGTTGGACTTCGGTCAGAGATTTTCCTTCACCAGAGGGGAAAAGTTTTCTTTCACAGTGGAAAGGGGATCATGATGAATGAGTCTAGAGAAAGGATTTTGAAGAAAATCAAAAGCAATATAGTAAGAAAAAACAATCTTACAGAAACAGAGATTACTATTTTAGAGAATAGATTAAAAGGATCTGAGCCAAACTTAATACCCAAAAGAGGTGTTATAAAGAAAGATGCATTATTAAAGACTTTTATTAATAGGGCAAAAGAAGTTGCTTCGAGTATAGCTGTCATAGATAGTTTGTCAGAAATTCCAAAGGAAGTAATAAATTACTTGGCAAAAAACAATATAGCCTCAAAGATCGTGGTGTTACCTAATGAAGATATAGATTTTATAGATTGGAATGAGCACCCTACTCTTGAAGTTGTTAATAAGTATGCAGATGAAAAAGATGAGACAGTCTTGGTCTCAAGCTTTTCTGCGATTGCAGAAACCGGAACAGTTGTTCAGCTATCTGGTCCACAAAATCCTATAACTTCACATTTTTTACCTGACAATAGCATAGTTCTAATTAAGGCCTCTAGAATAAAGGCATCTTCGGAAGAGGCCTTTAAGCTTATTAGAAAAGAGCTTAAAAACATTCCAAGAACTGTGAGCTTAATCTCAGGACCTTCAAGAACAGGAGATATCGCTTTAAATATTGAAATGGGGGCACACGGGCCACGAAAGGTACATTTGATTATCTGGAATGATATGGAGCAAAAACAGTAAAAATGACGAATACAGATAAAACTGATAAGAACAAAGAAGAAATAGAATTATGGGAATCTATAACTAAAAACGATAAAAAATATAAAAAACATAATTATTTTTTATCTACTCCTGCAGTAAAAAAAAATAAAATAACTAAAAAAAAGCCTAATTTAAATATTGATAAAGTAGAGATGCAAGTCAATAAGACCCTATCTTCTAAACATATTAAAAGAGAGGAAAAGTTAGAAAAACTCTATCCGGATAAAATCCCATCAGGCATTTCTTTAAAACAGGCCGAGAACTTAAAACGAGGAAAATTAAAACCAGAAATAATAATTGATTTACATGGGTATACTGCGATCCAGGCCAAAGATCATATTAGAAAAATAGTATATGAGGCATATACGAATAATGTTAGATGTTTATTGGTTGTTACAGGAAAAAAGCTTGGACCTCAAGGAGCTGAAGGTATATTAAAGAAGGAAGTTCCAGGTTGGTTAAGCACATCTCCTTTGAGGGAAATGGTATTGATGACATCCTGGGCAACTTCTCAACATGGAGGAGAAGGTGCGCTCTATGTATTGTTAAAAAATATAAAGAGAGCTAGAGTGCTTTAAAGTATTTTAAATTTTAGTCTAATAGGAAGATTAATGCGAAAAGCTTTTGTGGAAAGAAAAACTAAAGAAACAAAAATTTCATCAGAAATTAACATAGATGGTATTGGTGATAGTAAAATAAATACAGGCATAGGGTTTTTAGATCATATGCTTGAACAGATAGCAAGGCATGGCCTTTTTGATATTCAATTGAGCGCAGAAGGCGATTTGTATATCGATGGACATCATACAACAGAAGACACAGGGTATGTGGTAGGAGCTGCAATCTCCGAAGCACTAGGAGAACGGAAAGGAATAGAAAGGTATGGAAATGCCCTAATACCAATGGATGAAACTCTTACTAGAGTGGTTGTTGATTTGTCAGGAAGGCCATATTTGATTTGGAATGTGGCTTTTACTCAAAAAAAATTAGGGGATATGGATACGGAACTCTTCAAGGAATGGTTTCAAGCGTTTTCTCAGTCTTTGGGAGCCAATATCCATGTGGAAAATTTATATGGAGTTAATAATCACCATATTATAGAGTCTTGTTTTAAAGGATTAGCTAGAGCTTTGAAAAAAAGCGTTTCAATAAATGATAGAATAAAAACAAAAGTTCCTTCCTCCAAAGGAGCTTTGATCAAAGATAATTAACTCTAATAATTATATGGATTCCTCATGAATATTGGAATTATAGATTATGGTTCAGGTAATATTCGTTCTGTAAGTAAATCTTTTGAAAGGGCGGCTTCCGAATTGAAATTGGAATTTAAGATTAATGTTGTTGATTCTGCTTTTGAATTAAAAAAAGCGGACCGCATCGTTCTGCCAGGTGTTGGGGCTTTCGCAGATTGTATGGAGGGATTAAAAAGCATTAATTCTTTATTAGAAACTTTAAATGACATGGTCCTTAGCAAGTCCGTACCATTTTTGGGTATATGCGTGGGTATGCAATTAATGGCTAATTATAGCCGGGAGCATGGAAAGCATAAAGGCTTTGGTTGGATTGATGGAGAGGTGGTTCCTATTATTAAGGAAAATGATTATATGAAAATTCCTCATATGGGGTGGAATTCAATAAAAATTTTAAAAAAACACCCAATGTTTAGCTATATAAAAAATGAAGAGGATTTTTATTTTGTTCATTCTTATAAATTTGATCTTAAAGACGAAGCATATGTATATTCAGAAACTTATTACGGAAAGCCTATTACCACAGTAATAATTAAAAATAATATCGTTGGCACACAATTTCACCCCGAAAAAAGTCAAATATTTGGCATACAATTCATAAAAAATTTTTTAGAATGGACTCCATGAAAAATAACAAACAATCATTAAATGTAGAGCTAATAGAAAATTTTAAGTCAGGAGAGCTACATGAATTGTGCAAATCCACCGAAGAAGCTATTCTTTCGGGCATTGGTTTTAGTTGGATTAACCCTCCTTCCAGGCAACAATTAGAGAATTATTGGAAAGGAGTGTTGATTGTACCATCTAGAAGTTTACTTATAGGGACCCTTGATGGAGTAGTAGCAGGCTCTTTACAATTAGTCTTTCCACTAAAAAGTAATGAATCATCATCTTTTTCTGCTAGCATAGATACTCATTTTGTTGCTCCATGGGCAAGGGGCAAAGGCTTAGCTAAGATGTTATTAGAATCAGGAGAAGAATTAGCTAGATCTAGGAGTTTTTCTCAAATTATTCTAGATGTTAGTGAAACGCAGAAAAGAGCTATAAGAATTTATGAGTCGGCAGGATATACTAGATGGGGAACTCTTCCAACTTATCATATAGTAGGAAAAGAAAAAATTTCAGGTTATTTTTATTATAAAAATATTTTTAAAGAATTAGATTAATAGAAATGATATTCTTTCCAGCTATAGATTTAAAAAATGGCAAGTGTGTAAGGTTAGAGCAGGGAGAAGCAGAAAGATCTACAGTATTTGATCATAATCCTGTAGAACGAGCAGAATATTTTAAAAATTTAGGATGTAAATGGCTACATATTGTTGATTTAGATGGAGCCTTTATGGGAAGGCCAATAAATCATGAACTAGTTAAAAGTATATTAAATATTAAGGGACTAAAAGTACAACTAGGAGGCGGAATAAGGAATATTGAAGCAATCGATCTTTGGATTAGCTTAGGCGTTGAGAGGATTATATTAGGAACTGCAGCCATAGAGTCCCCTCAACTAGTAAAGGAAGCATGTAAAAAATATCCGGGACGAATCATTTTAGGAATAGATGTAAGAAAGAAAAAGGTGGCTATTGAGGGATGGAAAAAACAATCCGAGATATTGGCGCTAGACTTAGTAAAAAAATATGAAAAAATTGGACTTTCAGCTATAGTGTATACCGATATATCAAAAGATGGATTATTAAAAGGGCCCTCTATAGAAGAAACTGCAAACTTTGCATACAATATAAAAATTCCAGTAATTGCTTCTGGAGGAGTAACCTCTATTAGGGATCTTGAAGCCCTAAAGGAGAAAGAACATTCAGGAATATTTGGCGTAATTAGTGGAAGAGCTATATACGATGGTCGTTTAGATATTAAAGAATCAATAAGAATTTTGGACTCTTAGTATGTTAAAAATAAGGATTATCCCTTGTTTGGATGTGAAAGACGGTAGGGTAGTAAAAGGAATTAATTTTATCAACTTAAAAGATGCAGGCGATCCAGTAGAGCAGGCTAAAATTTATGATGGCCAGGGAGCAGATGAGTTGTGTTTTTTAGATATAACGGCTAGTTCAGACAAAAGAAATACATTATTAGACGTTGTTGCAGAGACGGCGGAACAATGTTTTATGCCTCTAACAGTTGGAGGAGGAGTTCGATCAATAGAAGACATTAGAAATCTTTTACTAGCAGGGGCAGACAAAGTAGGAATAAATACGAGTGCGGTCAGCAATCCAGAAATAGTACGGGAATCTTCAGAAAAATTTGGTTCTCAGTGTATCGTGGTCGCTATAGATGTAAAAAAAGAAAAAGAGCAGTGGACTGTTTATACTCATGGAGGCAGAAAACCAACAGGTATTGATGCTCTAGAATGGGCAAGCTTAGTAGCTAAAAACGGAGCGGGAGAATTGTTAATCACTTCTATGGATAGGGATGGAACAGGTAAGGGCTTTGATCTTGAATTGTTAAGAAGCATTACTGATATAGTTGATATTCCTGTAATAGCTTCAGGAGGAGTAGGTGCACTTAACCATCTCGTGGAAGGGGTTAAAATAGGAAAAGCAAGCGCAGTGTTAGCGGCATCTATTTTTCATTTTGGGAAACATACTCTTAAAGATGCAAGAGCAGAAATGGAAAAAAATAGAATTTCTGTTAGAAAAATAATAGAACATTAATAAAAAGTAGTTAGAATAAAAATTTTTTAATATTATTAAAGTAAAATAAACTCAATATAGGAAAAGATTTATGAATGATATTAAATCGTTTACTTTTTTGGAAAAATTATGGGAAATAATTTCTGATAGGTCAGAAAAGTCTTCTCCTGAAGATTCTTATGTAGCATATCTATTGTCGCAAGGAATAGAAAAGTGCGCAAAAAAATTAGGGGAAGAAAGCATTGAAACCATAGTTGCTTCTCTGGAAAAAGAAGATAAAACAAAAATGATACATGAGTCGGCAGATTTGCTCTTTCACTTATTGGTATTATGGAAAGCCCAAGGGATTAATCCAAGTTTAGTTATGGATGAATTAAAAAGTAGAGAAAAGGTTTCGGGTTTAAAAGAAAAAAGAAACAGATAGGATATTTTTTTTGAGAAACAAGTCTTATGATGATACTAATATATTTTCTAAGATATTAAGAGGCGAAATTTCCTGTGAAAAAGTATTTGAATCCCAGCATACTTTAGCATTTAGAGATATCTATCCTAAAGCACCCACTCATGTTCTGGTAATTCCCAAAAAGCATTATGTAAGCTTAAATGATTTCAGTGCTAAAGCAGATATAGAAGAATTTTCAGATATATTTAAAACTATACTAGAGGTGGTAAAAATTGAGGGAATAAAAAACACAGGATATAGAGTGACTACGAATATCGGAAGGGATGCCAATCAAGAGGTTGAGCATTTACATTTTCATATTATAGGAGGACGCAAATTAGGAAAAAATGATTAAAAGTCTGTAGTATTTTAAAGTTTGCTCTCAATTGCCTCCCAGATTCTAGAACTTAAGTTTATATTTTCAAATTTAGATATTTCTTGTACTCCTGTTGGAGAGGTTACATTTATCTCTGTAAGGTATCCTCCAATTATATCGATCCCAACTAATATAAGCCCTCTTGATTTTAGTTCATTTTCCAAGGCCTCGCAGATTAATAGTTCCCTATTATTAAGCTTTTTCTTTTCGGGTTTGCCTCCTACATGTAGGTTAGATCTTACTTCTCCAGATAGAGGAATCCTATTTATAGCACCTCCAATTTTTCCATCTATGAGAACAACTCTACAATCTCCATTTTTAACTTCGGGAAGATATCTTTGTATGATTATGGGTTCATTAGATTTTTCAAAAAACATCTCTAACAAGGAAGAAAAATTTTGATTATTAGGATCAATGTAAAAAATTTGCTTTCCACCATTTCCGTATAAGGGTTTTATGATTATATCCTTATATTCTTTTCTAAAATTATAAATATCGTCAAAATTTCTAGATATTAAAGTTTCAGGAATAAATTCTTTAAATTTATTAACGAATAATTTTTCAGGTGCATTTCTTACTTCGGATGGATTATTGACTACTAGTGTTTTAGGATGAATATCTTCTAAAAAATGCGTATAAGTTATGTAATTCATGTCAAAGGGAGGATCTTGTCTCATTAAAATAATTTCCTCATCTTTTAACTTTCTCTTTTCTGTTTTTCCTAGAGAGACATGATTTCCTAATTCTTTTTTTAATTGAATAATGGAATGTCCCTTTGCTTCTAATATCCCTTTGTACAAAGTTAAATTTCTTGTTTCATAATAAAATAGCTCGTGTCCTCTTCTTATTCCTTCCATGGCAAGAGCAAAAGTAGTATCTGAATAAATATCTATATCTTTAATTGGATCCATCTGGATTGAAACTTTAGCCACTATATTTTATGTCCTAAAGTCTCTTTTGGTCAGTTTTTAGAAGTATATGGCTAATCACTTTTTTTACACCTTTGACAGTTCTTGCATGATGGATGACCATGTTCGCCTCTTTTTTGTTTTGTGCTATGCCCATAATGTAAATTACTTGATTAGACACAGAATGGATATAATTTATGTCAGCAATCTTTGACTCAGTTAATAACAATCCCGATAAGGTTATTGATATTCTAGCATCTTTCGCTGAATCAACTAAGCCACCACTTTTTCCTGTGGTTATTTCATTGAGCACTTCTTTTATATTTGGAGATTTCCAGGCTATTTCGGCAGCTTTATCTCTAAAAGCTTCAGAAGCAACGACTCCGACTAACATAACTCTTTGTTCTATGACACTGACACTTACTTTTGTAAATAATTCTTCAGTATGAGTTGTGAAAAGTTTGTCTTCTATAAATAGCTTAATTTTCATGTCTTGTGCTGCATCTTTTAAAGATCTCTCTTGAATTGAAGCCACGCCGACGGTTGCGGCTCCTCCAATTAATAACCCGCTGCAGCCGGACATGCCTAAGATCAATAAAAGGGCTAAAATAGAAATTTTTAAATCTTTTATTATACTAATCATTTTTTTTTCTATCATTTTTTATTTCTAAGGCAAGTTTATATATATTATCTCTTTTTAGAAGAGTTTTTTTTGCAATTTCTTTTGAAGCAGAAGAAATTCCATATTTAGAAATTTTCTTATTTAGTAAAGATATAATTTTTTTTTTGTCTGTAATAACTCCTTTATTTTCATCTTTCTCAATTAATACTACTAATTCTCCTTTTATAGTAATGTTTTTAATATTATCCAAAACAGAAGTAATGCTTCCGTGAATATTTTCTTCATGTATTTTCGTTATTTCTCTTACTATACTTATGTTTCTATTACCCAAAATGGTGTATATTTCAGATAATGTAGCAACAACTCGTTTGGAAGATTCAAAAATTATGGCGGACGCATCTAAAGCAGATATGGTCCTGATTTTTTTTAATCTCTGTGCCTTTTTTTTAGGTAAAAACCCATAAAAGTTAAATTGATCAGTACTAATCCCAGAGATAGAAATAGCAGCAGTTAAGGCACTAGGGCCAGGAATGCTTTTTACTGGGATATTATCTTGAATTGCTTTTTTTACCAATTTGAATCCAGGGTCAGAGATCAAAGGAGTTCCAGCGTCGGACACAAAACCCACATCGGCTCCACCTTTAAGCTTGTCTATTATTTTTGGCAACATTTTATGTGCATTGTGTTCATGATATGAAATTAATTTTCCTTTGCATGCAATGTTATGAATATTGCATAATTTAGAGGTTACCCTTGTGTCTTCGCATGATATAACCCTTACCTCTTTAAGTGTTTTAATTGCCCTTATAGTAATGTCATCTAAGTTTCCAATAGGGGTAGCTATTATATAAAGGGTTCCATATTTCATTTTTTAAGAATAGCATAATTTTTTATTATGTATTTTATTTTTCAATATCTTTATATTGAGAACTCTAACCAATGGTAAAGTTTAAAATGTTAGACATAAAAAACGTATTAATATTGTTTTGTGTTTTTATTACTGCATGTATGTATCCTATGTATAAAGAGGATGTGAAGCAGGATAAAGATATAGCAGTTAGTAGGGATATAGAAGATTCTGTTTTAGAAGCAGATGTTTCTTTAAAAAAAGAAGAGTCTAGCCCTGAAGTAAAAAAGGAAAAGGATAAAATTCAGGAAAAGCAATTATTGAAAAAAGATATCATTACAGAAGAGATTAAACTAAATAAAGAATTTACGGATTTAAAAATTAAAGAAAAATATTTTTCAGATGAATTAATAAAAATTGGACTTTTAATACCATTATCAGGATCAGCGAAGGCAATAGGGGCCTCTATATATAATGCTTCAGAAATGGCACTGTTTGAATCAAAAGCCAAAAATATTATGCTTTTGCCAAGAGATACAGGGGATAGCATAGAATCAGCGGTTAATGCAGCACAGGCATTGGAAAAAGAAGGGGTTTCAATATTAATAGGCCCCTTGTTTTCATCTCATTCTAAAGCCATAAGAGAAAAAATAAATTTAGATATTCCTATTTTTTCATTTACTAATGATGAAAGTATAATTAGAAACGGGATTTGGTCTTTTGGATTTTCGCCTCAGCAACAAATACAAGCAATAATAAAGGAAATCAAAGAGAATTCTATAAATAATATAGCTATAATTATTCCTAATACAGCTTACGGTCAAGTGGCAATGCAAACGATTAAACTAGAACAAGCAAAAACAAATATTCACATAAAAAAAGTATTTAAATATATTCCTGAATCTAATGATCTTTCCTATTTAAATGAATCATCCGGATTGAGTAAAAATATAGATTACGAGGGTATACTTATTTTAGCTTCTGGTCGTCAGCTTCGCGAAATTGCTTCAAGGGTACAATTTATAGGAGTAGATCCGAAAAAAATAAAGTTTTTTGGTTTATCCGGTTGGAATAGTACAAGTATTTTTGGCGAGCCTTCACTTTATGGCGGCTCTTTTGTTGCTACTGATCACACTGCATATGAAGCCTTTGTATCACGATATCATAAAATTTATGGCAATTGGCCTTCTGAAGTTTCAGCCCTGGGGTATGATATTGTAGCTTTATGCTCCTTCTTACTCAATAAAGCTGAAAAACAATCTGAGATAACTTCTCTAGCTATGAATGCGGATGGATTTAAGGGTCTTTTTGGGTTTTTTAAATTAGGAGTTAACGGGAAAATTTATAGAAAGTACATTTCATACAAGGTTATGGAGAGAAGTTTTTTAAAGAAAAGAGAAATTATGCCAGAAATTGATTAATACTAGCAAAGAATTTTATATAAAATTGTATTAAGAATTGGCGATCCCTTTTTCGTGACTTTAACTACTGAGTTATCTAAATTAAGCAATCCATACTTTGACAGTTCGTTTAAGGAGTTTTTATTTATTATTTCTTTTGAGTGAAGATTATTAGTGAGTGTATTTAGTTTATTTAAGTCTAAACCTTCTATTAATCTTAAAGCTGTTAAAACTATTTCTTTAGCTCTTTCATTACTATTTATTTTATTATCCACTATCAAACTATTCTTATTTTTTATTAAGCAATTAAGCCATTTTGAGGGAGAATAAATCCTTTGAGTTGCATACCAACTCTTGTTTCTTATAACTCTTCCATGAGCACCGGGTCCAAACCCAATATATTCCAGTCCACGCCAGACTGCTAAATTATGAATGCTTTCACAATTTGCAAAAGAGTAATTTGAGGTTTCATATTTTTTATAACCGTTTTGATGAAGAATCCTATCTGTAAGTTTATATAAAATTAGTAAAAATTTTTCAGAAGGTAAAATAAATTTGTTATTTTTGTGGTCTGAAAAGAATGGTGTGCCTTTTTCTATAGTCAATTGGTATGCAGATATATGTCCATTTGCGTAAGCAATCAACTCTTTTAGTTCATTTTCCCATGAAATTTTGCTTTGTTTGGGAACTCCATATATTAAGTCACAGGATACTTTATTAAAATATTTATTAGCTATTTTTATTGCCTCTTTTCCTTCCTTAGCAGAGTGAGTTCTTCCTAAAAATTTTAGTTTACTATCTCTTAATGATTGTATTCCTAAGGACACTCTATTAACTCCGATTTTAGATAAATTATTAAATTTTTTTGATTCAACGCTTGAAGGGTTGGCTTCCAAAGAAATTTCTGTGTTTTTATCTATGTGCCACACTTTGTTTAATTTGTTTAAAATAAATTCTACTAATTTTATTGGCATTAAAGAAGGCGTACCTCCCCCAAAAAAAACACTTTTTACTAACTTTTTCCCCAAACGACTTTGTTCAAAAGCAATTTCATTTTGGTATGCATTCATCCATAATTTAATATCAATTTTGCTTTTGGCCTCATGGCTATTAAAGTCGCAATAGGGGCATTTTCTTGTACAAAAAGGCCAATGTATATATATAGCTATGTTATTTTGATGTTCATTATACAAAGAAAACCTCTTTCATTTTTTTATATGCTTTAAATCTATGGCTAATTAGGTCTTTTTTCTCTGGGTTCATTTGGCCGAAAGTTAATATTTGTTTATTTGGTACAAAAATAGGATCATAGCCAAATCCACTTTTTCCTTTTGGTGGGAAGACCAGTGAACCATGTGTTTTCCCAACAAATGTAAATTCTTGATTAGTATTTAAAACTAGGGCTAATGCACAAATAAAGTACGCAGTTTTATTTTCTTCGTTTTCTAATTTTTTTTCAATAATATTTATCGCTCTCAAAAAATTATTATTTTTTCCTGCCCACCTAGAAGATAAAATACCTGGTTTGCCATTAAGTGCATTAATACATAAACCTGAGTCGTCTGCTATAGATGCAAGCCCAGAAATTTTGTTAGCACTCCTTGCTTTAATTAATGCATTTTCTGTAAAAGTTTTACCATTTTCTTCAGGGGATATATTAGTGAAGGTAGAAAATTCGATAAAATTAACCTTAGTATTTTTGAACAATTGCTTTATTTCTACTAGCTTACCCTTGTTAAAGCTAGCTATTACTATTTTATTAGGAAGTCTAATTTTTTTTTTCATTTAATAGTGTTTTATTATGATTTAGTTTATAAATAATTTATATCAATATAAGCATGGTTTAGTGAAAAGTAATTTAAAAAAAAATGTGCCTCTCTCATCTTTAGATGACAGATCTCGGAAAATACTACAATACGTAGTTGAGTCGTATATAGAGAATGGGAATCCTGTAGCCTCAAAAGTTATATCAAAAAAAATTAATCCAACATTAGCTTCCGCAACCATAAGAAACGTTATGGCAAAACTAGAACGTTTAGATTTATTAAGATCTCCACATATTTCAGCAGGGAGAATCCCGACAGATACTGGTTTGCAATTTTTTGTAGATGGACTGCTACAATTTGGGGACGTTCCCTCTAAAGAAAAAGAAAATATTGAGTCCTTATGTGCAGGATTAGGAAAAAGCTTGAAGGAAATTCTCTTAGAGGCATCAGATGCACTTTCTGGTCTATCAAAATGTGTAAGTTTAGTCGCTGCTCCTAATATTGAAAGACCAGTAAAACATATTGATTTTGTGCCTGTTGATAATGAAAGAGCGTTGGTTATAATAGTAAATTCTTTAGGAATGGTAGAAAATCGTTTGATAGACATTCCGAAAGGAACTCCAGTAGCAAATTTAATTGAAGCCTCAAACTATTTAAATTCAAAAATTATGGGCCAAACACTTTTGGAATCAAAAAAAAGCATACAGGAAGATCTTAATAATCATAGAAAAGAGATAGATGTTATTTCAGAAAAAGTAATAAAGGCTGGCTTGGCCATTAAAAGTGGAAATTCTGAAAACCCTACTTTTATTCTAACCGGAAAAGATAATATTTATAATAATTTATCTAGCGAAGGAGATATTGATAGAATTAATTTCTTATTTGAGGAGTTGGAGAAAACCAAAATAAGTTATCAGTTGATAGAGAATGCAGTTTCAAAAACTGGAGTACATGTTTTTATTGGTTCGGATAATAAACTATTTGATCATTCCGGGTGCTCTATGATTATTGCGCCCTTAAAGGGCAAGAAAACAATAGAAAGCACAGAAACAAAAACACTAGGGGCGATAGGGGTAATTGGCCCTAAAAGAGTAAACTATGCAAGGGTAATTCCTATAGTTGATTTTACAGCTAAAACAATTTCTAAGTTATTTGAATAGTATAAAGATTTAAAATACTTGTAACCTTTATAGTTTATACCAATATTGCCATTGAGAACATTTTGGAGAAATTTACATGTCACTTAAGAAATATAAAAAAAATAGCAAGGTGCTTGCAAAAGATTCTCAGGAGGAGACTGCAAAAAAGAAACAAGAGGATATTAGTAAAAAATTTGAAAGTATTTCCAAAAAAGAGATAGTTGAAAATTTATCCAAGGAAATAGATATATTGAAAGAGAAATTGGATGAAACTTTAGATGAAAAATTTAGAGCATTGGCAGAACTAGAAAATATAAGAAGACGAATGCAAAAAGAAAAAGAAGAAAATGCTAAATATGGTGCAGCTCATATTGCAAAAGACTTATTTCCAGTGATAGATAATTTTAATAGAGCAATACTTTCTTCACCAAAAGAACTTACTAAAAAAGAAGAGATAGAAAGAAAATATATATCATTTCATGAGGGAGTCGAGCTTATACACAAAGAAATATTTACAATTCTAAAGCGTCATGGAATAGAAGTAATTAATCCTACGAAAGGGGATAAATTTGATCCAAACATACATCAAGCCATGCTGGAGATTCCTACTGATAAATTTGAACCAGGCTCAATATGTGAGATTTTACAATCTGGCTATACAATATATGAAAGATTGCTTCGGCCAGCAATGGTAGGAGTAAGCAAAAAAATAGAATCAAACAAGACGGAAGATTAAATTGCAAAATTCTAAAAAATTAACTTTAGGAGGCGGTTCATTTGAAATGCCAGTAAGAGAATCCTGGCAAGTAACTTACTTTAACGATGATATTGCTAGAGCAGAAATACGTTTTAATACCGGTGCATACCCTGTTTTAGGAATCAAATTATTGAGCATAGATGATCCAAAGGTGAATTTAAAAAAAAATATAGCAGAATATTTGTTGGATCCGTCTTTGAAGAAGGACGCTATTGATTTAAATATAAATCAAGATGAAAAAGGAATTGCCAGTCTTGAGTATGAAGCGAGTTTAGAGAGCGGGGAAAAGGCAAAAGTTTATAGAAAAGCAAAAATTATAGGAGCTAGAACGGTGAGAGTTGTTACTCTAGCTTTGTCTTGGATGGAAAGCAAAGAATCAGAAGGTTTGATAAAAAATATTATTATTGAAATAGATAGGGCCTTAAAGAAAATTTCTTTCCCGGAAGGAATGTACGATCTAGATGAGCAAGCTAGTGTCAGCAATAGATTAAAGAAAATAAAGTTAGTAAGCATAAAGTTATGGCAAAATTTAAATGTTAGCTTGCCAGCTTCTTGGCGTTATGAAATAGATCGAAAAAATAAAACTTTGGCAGCTAAGGTAAGTGGATTTGAACATGTGATGTTATTCATAGAGGGTGATAACTTTTCTTTGCCAAAGCAGTTTACAACTGTAAGTGAATATATGCAGAGCTTATCTTCTGCTTTAAAAGGGCAAAAGGATTTATCCAATGTTCTTTTGCAATCAGGCTCAGAAAATACCTTTTTAATTTCTTGCTATAAAAAACAAAAAGATAAGGAAGAAGATGTTTATCTAGAACACTATTTTTGGCATTTTTTTTCTTATTATAATAATGTTTTCTTTCGGCTAAATTTCACGTATGTTTTTCCTGAGAATAAGGATAAGTTTTTGCATAGTTTGCCTTCCATTTTAGATAATTCTATTAAGTGCATAGAAGCAAAAAAATAATTTTCATATAACACTTGTGTTTTTTAAAATAATTCCCATATCAGAATCAAGACTTAATGAAAACGATTTTTAAATAGGAAGAAAGATAAAAATGGCTAAAGTAATAGGAATAGATCTAGGAACCACTAACAGCTGTGTGGCTGTAATGGAAGGGTCAAACCCAAAAGTAATAGAAAACTCAGAGGGAGGAAGAACAACACCTTCTGTAGTAGCATTTACAGAAAACAATGAAACTCTGGTAGGTCAAGCTGCAAAAAGGCAAGCGGTTACGAATCCAGAAAACACGTTGTTTGCTATAAAGCGTCTTATAGGTCGAAGTTATACTGATGAACAAACAACTAAAGATAAAGAATTGGTTCCATATAAAATTATAAAGTCGGATAAAGGCGATGCATGGGTTAATGCTGGTGGGAAAGATTATGCACCTAGTCAGATAAGTGCCTACATATTACAAAAAATGAAAGAGACCGCAGAAGCACACCTGGGTCAAAATGTAACACAAGCCGTAATTACTGTTCCAGCATATTTTAATGATGCACAGAGGCAAGCCACCAAAGATGCTGGAAAAATTGCAGGTCTGGATGTTTTAAGAATTATAAACGAGCCTACTGCGGCCAGTTTATCCTATGGTTTAGACAAAAGAGAAACGGGAACGATAGTCGTTTATGATCTCGGAGGAGGAACATTTGATGTTTCCGTTTTAGAAATTGGAGATGGAGTATTTGAAGTAAAGTCAACAAATGGGGATACTTTTTTAGGAGGAGAGGACTTTGACGCGAGGATAGTAGATTTTTTAGCTGAAGAGTTTAAAAAAGAAATCACAGTAGATTTAAAAACAGATAAACTAGCATTGCAGCGCTTAAAAGAGGCTGCTGAAAAAGCTAAAATAGAACTTTCCTCTACAGCTCAAACAGAAGTGAATTTACCTTTTATAACTGCAGATGCCTCAGGTCCTAAGCATCTGACTTTAAAGTTAACCAGGGCTAAGTATGAAAGTTTGGTTGACGATCTAGTAAAAAGAACAGTAGAACCTTGTAAAAAAGCATTAAAAGATGCAGGCGTTTCTCCCAAAGATATAGATGAGGTAGTCTTGGTTGGAGGCATGACTCGTATGCCGAAGATAATTGAAAATGTTAAAAATTTCTTTGAAAAAGACCCTAATAAAGGAGTAAATCCTGACGAGTGTGTTGCCTTAGGAGCAGCTATTCAGGGAGCAGTTCTGGCTGGAGATGTGAAAGATGTGCTTTTATTAGACGTCACTCCTTTGTCCCTAGGTATAGAAACCTTAGGTGGAGTATCTACTAGGTTAATAGAACGTAATACGACAATCCCTACCCGAAAAAGTCAAACTTTTTCTACAGCAGAAGACAATCAAACAGCGGTTACGATTAGAGTTTTACAAGGTGAAAGAGAAATGGCAGCAGACAACAAGTTGCTTGGAAATTTTGACTTGGTGGGAATTCCACCATCACCAAGAGGTATGCCACAAATTGATGTAACTTTTGATATAGATGCAAATGGTATAGTCAATGTTTCGGCAAAAGACAAAGCTACTAATAAAGAACAAAAAATACAGATACAAGCTTCCGGTGGTCTTTCTGATCAAGATATTGATTCTATGGTTAAAGATGCTGAGACACACGCAGAAGAAGATAAAAAAAGAAAAGAGTCCGTTGATGCCAGGAATCAGGCAGACTCACTTCTCTATACCACAGAAAAAAGTGTGAAAGAATATGGAAATAAATTGGAAAAAGCAGACAAGGATAAAATTGATAGTGCTTTAAAAGAACTTAAAGACGTATTAGACAAGAAAGATGCAAAAGCTGAGGATATTAAAGCGAAAGTAGACGCACTTAATGCTGTGGCAATGAAGCTCGGAGAGATTATGTATAAAGAAAGCCAACAAAAGAATGAAAACAAAGACTCGTCTGGTAAGTCTAATGGAAAAGAGAAAAAAGAAGAAGATGTGGTAGATGCAGATTTTGAAGAAGTAAAGCCAAAATCTGAGGAAGATAAAAAATCTGCTAAAAAATATTTTTTAAATTTATTAAATTTGTAGCTTAAGGAATATAAGATGCGTGATTTCTACGAAGTTTTAGGTGTGGATAAAAACGCATCCGCCGCTGATATTAAAAAAATATATCGCAAGTTAGCAAAAGAGCACCACCCAGATAAAAACCCTGGAAACCAGGAAGCGGAACAAAAATTTAGAGAGATAGGTCAAGCTTACGAAGTATTAAAAGACCCCCAAAAAAGAGCTGCTTATGATCAATATGGGCATGAAGCTTTTGAAGCTGCTGCTTCTGGGGCACAAGGGCATCCAGGGGCAGGGGCATTTTCTGATATATTTGAAGATTTATTCAGTGATTTTATGGGAGGAGGAAGAAATAGAGAGCCCCAAAGGGGTTCTGATTTACGTTATAATATAGCTCTTAATTTTACAGAAGCCTTTGCAGGCATAGAAAGGGATATAAGAATTAATTCTTATGTTACTTGTTCTGGTTGTACTGGTACTGGGGCAGAGTCGGGCTCCCCACCTTCTACTTGTAGCTCTTGTAATGGCGCGGGTAAAGTGCGAGCAAGCCAAGGTTTTTTTATGGTGGAGAGAACTTGCCCAGAATGTGGAGGCAGTGGCCATATTATAAGCAATCCATGCGATTCATGCGGAGGAGAAGGAAGAACCCATAGAGAAAAAACTATAAGTGTTAAAATTCCTGCTGGAGTAGATGATGGCACCAGGATAAGACTTTCAGGAGAGGGAGAAGCAGGTCCTAGAGGAGCTCCTAATGGTGATTTATATTTATTTGTTCAGCTTAATCCACATAGTTTGTTTAAAAGAGATGGGTCTGATTTATTAGTAGAGGCTAGGATCCCAATAACTTTGGCAGCCTTAGGGGGGGCAGTAGATGTGCCTACTCCTGATGGAGGAAGGGTAAGAGTAACTGTACCCGCTGGGACACAATCAGGACATAGATTTAGATTGAGGGGTAAGGGAATGCCAATTGTTAACAAATCCAGTAAAGGTGATTTATATGTTGATGTTTATACAGAGATACCTGTATCTTTAACTCGAGAACAAAGAAAGATATTAGAAGAACTTAGGGGAATAGAAACTCCAGATAATCAGCCAGAAAGCACTAAATTTAATGCTAATGTTGATCAATTGAAAGGTTCATAGTTGTGTCAGATATAAAAGTTGGTATTTGTGGAGCAGCAGGAAGAATGGGCAGAACTTTGGTTAAGGAAGTGGCTCTAGATGAAACGCTACAATTAACTGCCGCTTTAGAAGATTCTAAGCATATTGATATTGGGAAGGATTCTGGAATTATAGCGGGTATTGAAGAATCTGGAGTAATTATTTCAAATGACCAAAATAACTTTTTCTCAACTGTAGATGCTGTAATAGATTTTTCATTAGCCAATACGACCATATCAAATATAAAAAAAGCTAGTGAATATAGTTGTTGTTATGTTTTAGGAACTACAGGGTTAGATGCTGATACCTTAAATATTATCAAAAAACATTCTGAGAATATGGCAATAATAATGTCCTCTAATATGAGTGTTGGAGTAAACATTGCATTATACTTAACAAGGCGTATAGCAGGAATGCTGGATGAGGAATTTGATGCAGAAATTCATGAAATACATCATAAAGAAAAGATAGACTCTCCATCTGGAACTGCAATATCGTTAGGGGAAGCTGTGGCGGAAGGAAGAAAAGTAGACTTAGCTCAAAAATCTCTTTTCTCGAGGGTAGGAGAAGTCGGTGAAAGAAAGAAAGGCCAAATAGGTTTTTCAGTGCAAAGAGGAGGAGATGTGGTTGGAGATCATACAGTTACTTTTGCAGGTTCTGGGGAAAGATTAGAATTAAGTCATAAAGCAACAAGCAGGGTAATATTTGCAAAAGGGGCTATTAGAGGACTTAAGTGGCTGATTTCCAAACCTCCAGGATTATACGATATGCAAGATATTTTAGGGCTTAAATAAATTATAAATAACGATTTTTCCAATTTTGTAAACTGTTCTTAATCTTTTCTGCTACTATTGCGCGCTCTTCCGTTGATAAATATTTGCCAATAATATTTTCTTTTCCATGAGAGGTTAAGGCCAATCTATCTGGTCTAGGATTATTATTTATTTGAACTTGTAACCAAGTGGGTTCAAGATTTATTGTGCTTACAACTTTATTTTGTTTGTGATAGCAGATTTTTAATATCTGTTCATCAAGAGTTATGTGCTCAGATACTCTGCTGCTAATGAAAGATATTTTAAAAGCAAGATAAATGAGCAATGTTTCTAGGCCTAAAAAACCAGCTACAGGCCAAGCACCACGAAAGTAAAAATACATTCCAATCAAAAATGCAGGAAGCATAAATACTAACATCAGCACTCTAAATCCTGTTTTACCAAGAGATTGACTGGGATAAATTTTTATATCTAAATACTTTATCATTAGAGTAAAATAAAAAGTATGTGTTAAGATTGCAAATAAATTAAAATAAAAATTAAATGCAGAATTTTTTATCCGAAGCCGATATGATCGAAGTATTTGAAAGGTTTAGGAAAAACAATCCTAAACCAAAGGGAGAGTTAAAATTTACCTCTCCTTATACACTTTTGGTAGCAGTAGTATGCAGTGCTCAATCTACGGATAAAGGAGTAAACGTGGTCACTGCAAAACTTTTTAGGGAGGCTAATACTCCATCTCAAATGGTATCGTTAGGTGAAGATAGAATAATAGAATTGATTCGCACAATTGGCTTATATAGAAACAAAGCAAAAAATATTTTAGGTTTGTCTAAAGTCTTAATAGATAAATATGAAAGTAAAGTCCCTAAAAACTTAGAATTACTAGAGCAACTACCAGGAGTAGGCCGAAAAACAGCGAATGTTGTTTTAAATATTGCTTATGGTTTCCCTACTATCGCAGTGGATACTCATGTTTTTAGAGTATCTAATCGGACAAGAATTGCTCCGGGAAAGAATGTTAGAGAAGTGGAAACTATTCTAAATGAAAGGGTGCCAAAAAAATTTTAGTTTAAGCAACTCATTGGTTAATATTACATTGAAGATACATTTGTTAGGCGCGATACCCGTTGTGTAGCAAATGTTTGAATTAAGATTTATGTACTTCTAAAGTTTGACTATAAAACTAGTTGTCCGCTAGAGGACCCTCTGTATTACTTTTGTTAAGAATATGAAGCATAAGTATGCTAATATAAGGCGCAGCCAAAAGATTAATTAATGGTATAAAAAAAAGTATGGCTCCTATAATTCCACTAATCCAATACTTCCAGAAGAATTGATTCTTTATTTCCTTAGACTTTGAAAAGTTATGTCGTCTAAGATTAATGGCTTCAGAATATTCTTTAGAAATTAAGAAGCTAACTATCAGAATGTATACTGGAAACCATAGGACCGAGCCTCCCCAAATAATAGAGATAGGAAATAAAATAATATTTATTAAGATTGACCATCCTAGAATTCTTATTCCAGCATATAACATTGTCAATATTTTAGGGTCCAATTCCTGACTAATTTTAGGGTAATATTTAATTTCTATTTCTTTAATAATTTTTTCTTGAAATAAGGAAAATACAATAGTAGCTAACGGGGCAAATAATATTATAGATCCCAAAAAACCAGTAATGATAATGCCAAAAAAAATGTATTCGGATATATAGTTACCAATAATAGGTATATTTGATGTGAAAGGAGATAAAAAGTTTATTAAAAACCATGATATAATACACACACATATAGAGAGGCAAAATAAAGTTAGCAATACAGTGGCGAGGATCCATTTGAATATTTTGGGTTCAAATAAATTTTTAAAAGACAAAAATGCAATATTTATAATAAAATTTTTTGTGTCCGCTATTATAGGTTTACTCATGTTTATCGCTTAATAGGATTGATAGGAGTAGATAAATTATTATCTATTATTGATTGGAATTGATGACCAATGGAAATAAGCAGGTGCTCGTTTCTTGCTTTTCCCATGATTTGAATGCCAATGGGTAGTTTGTTTTTACTTAAATTACAGGGCACAGCTAAAGAAGGACAACCTGTGAGAGAAATAGTAGCTGCGGTCATCAACCAACTTACATAATTTTGAAAGGTTACTCCCTCCACATTTTTAGGCCAGTGTTCTTTTATGCTAAACGGGGGAACCATGGCAGAGGGAGAGACTAATAGGTCATATTCTTCTAAAAATTGATTTGTATTTTTTACTAATCTTCCACGATCTAACTGAGCTATGGAAATTTCTTTTTCAGTTAGCGTTAAACCCTTTTCAATATTCAACCTTAAATCTTCTTTAAGTAAATTTTTATGTTTTTCGTAAATTTCTCTTTTATCCGTTGCTAATAAATGAGCACGAAGAGTTTGAAATGTACTTTCGGCGCCAGAAAAATCTGGGCTTGCATCTTCTACTTGGTGGCCTAGCTTTTTAAATATACTTTTAGCAATTTTAATTGTATTTCTTACTTCGGGATCACAAGGAAGAAAATTATAGTCTTCAGTAAATGCAATTTTTAGCTTGCCAAAGCTTGCATTCACAGAGCTCTGATAAGAGTATTGAGGAGAATCTGTCGATAAAGGATCACGAGAGTCGTAGCCGGAGATAGTATCTAAAAATAATGAGAGATCCTCAACTGTCCTGGCCATAGGGCCATTAACAGAAAGTGTACTAAATGGCAAATTGGAAGGACCATGAGGAACTATACCTGCCGTAGGTCTAAGACCTACCACACCACAAAAACTAGCAGGATTTCTTAAAGATCCTCCTAAATCTGTACCAGTTCCCAACCATGCTGCACCAGCAGCTAGAGCGGCAGCAGTTCCTCCTGAAGATCCACCAGCTGTGAAATTTATATTCCAGGGATTGGCAGTAACGCCAAATACTGTATTAAAAGTTTGGGAGCCTGCTCCAAATTCTGGAGTATTCGTTTTCCCAATTACTATTCCACCCATCAGTTCAATTTTTTCCACGAGATAATCAGATCTATTCGGGATATAATCTTTAAAAATTGGGGATCCTTGAGTAGTTTTTACATCGCAAACATTAGTTAAGTCTTTAATAACTACGGGTAATCCAAATAGAAAACCGGGATGATTTTTCATATGAGCATTTATAGAATCAATTCTTCCAAGTGCTCTGTCTTCACATGTAGTAACAACAGCGTTAATATCATCATGTGTTTCATTTATCCTATGAATTATAGAATCTATGGCTTCTTTGGGCGATATTTCATTGTTTTTTAATAAAGTAACGACAACTTTAGCACTTTTTTTCCATAAATTTTCTATCTTCATTGTTTGTTTCAATCCTCTTAAGTCTTTTATTAAAAAAATATATTTATAAAACAACTTTAGTATATATAAATATGTAAAGGATAAAATATGAATATAAATAAAAATATTGATGTAGTAGGAATAGGTAACGCAATAGTCGATGTAATTTTGAGTGTACAGGAGAGCTTTATAAAGTTACATGGGCTTAAGAAAGGTTCAATGTTTTTGGCAGATCATAAAAAAACTGAAGAGATCCTTAAATCTATTAATCCTATTATGCAGACTGCAGGGGGGTCGGCGGCAAATACTATTTTTGGTTTATCTCAATTAGGATGTAAGGGAGCCTTTATAGGGAAAAGATCAGATGATGATATTGGAGATTTTTTCGGTTCAGATCTGGAAACCTCAAATATTTATTTTAAAACAGAACCTATGCTAAAGAAAGAACCTTCTGGCAGATGCCTAATTTTAGTTACTCCCGACGCTGAAAGAACAATGGTAACTTTTCTAGGATCTTCAAAATATTTATCTACAGAAGATATAGATGAAAAGATAATTAAAGATTCTAAAATTGTTTACTTGGAGGGATACTTGTTTGATCTTCCTGAAGCGCAAAAAGCTTTTAAACAAGCAGCTAAATCTGCACATTTATTAGAGTCTATAGTTGCTTTCTCCTTATCTGATGCTTTTTGTGTAGATAGACAAAGAGAAGAGATGAAAAAGTTTATACTTGACGATGTTAATATTTTACTTTGCAATGAAGTGGAAATTTTATCCTTATATGAACTCGACTCTGTGCAAGAGTGCACCAGTGTGCTCAGAAGAGAGGTGGATATAGCAGTTATCACTTTGGGAGATAAGGGAGCGATAATTGTGGATAAAAATGATGTTTATGAAATTTCAGCATTTCCAACTTCAGTAGTAGACACTACAGGGGCAGGAGATTTCTTTGCAGCAGGTTTTTTGGCAGGCCTTAGTAAAAATTTTAGCTTAAAAAATGCAGGAGTCCTCGGCTCAGCTTGTTCTGCAGAGATAATATCACATAATGGAGCTAGACCGGAGATTAGCTTAGAAAAGTTTATTCAAAGATTTGATTTTCATAATAATATGTAGGGCCAATATGATAGGCCCTACAATATATATTTTTAGTTTAATCCTTTAAATATCCTAAGTTTTTCCATTCTTTATAAGTTTCACGAAAATCGCTGAGAGACTTCCATACTTTTGCAAAATCCTCGTCTTCTGCAGACATTTCACTGGCAACTTCTTCCCAAGCAGCCTTAAATGTATCTAAAAACTCATCAGGCCAGGTGTGTACTTGGACCCCTTTAGACTTTAATGTATTCAGGGCAGGAATTTGAATGGCCTCCCCTTCTGCAATAGATTGTCTCATTGAATCGCCACAAACGGTTTCAATTTGAGCTTGTTGTGTCTTGGATAGAGCGTTCCACTTATCTAAGTTAACCATAAATTCAAGAAAAGTTGATTGCTGATGCCAACCTGGAAAATAGTAATGCGATGCTATTTGATAAAAACCCAACTCGAGATCGATAGCAGGCATAGAAAATTCTGCTGAGTCGATAGTGCCGAGTTCCAGAGCAGGATATATATCGCCTCCTGCCATCAGTTGAGTAGAAACTCCAACCTTTTCCATCACTTTAGCTCCTAAACCAAAGAATCTCATTTTTAGACCCTTAAGATCTTCTAAGCTTTTTACTTCTTCTCTAAACCAGCCAGAAGCTTCTGGAGCTATTATTCCACAAAGAACACCTTTTATATTATGTTCGGCATAGATTTCATCATAAAGCTCTTTGCCTCCTCCAAAGTAAACCCATGATAAATATTCACTGGATGAAGGTCCAAAAGGAACTGCTGAAAAAAACTGTAAAGCTGGTACTTTTCCTGCCCAATACCCTGCGGTACTCCAACCGGAGTCTAATGCTCCAGAGGAAACAGAGTCAAATATTTCTAATGGAGGCACTAAAGCATTTGGTTCAAAATACTTTATTGATATATTGCCGCCAGAAACTAAACTTATTTGATTTTGGAAACGCACCCCAAGCGTTCCAATTTGTACCAAAGATCCTGGAAAAGTAGCTGCCATTTTCCATTTTATTTGTTTATCAGCCTCATCAGTACCTGCGTTGTCTTTGGATTTATTCTGATCACAACCTGAAAAAATCGCTACTGTGAAACACAAGACTAGTATAGCTATTTTATTCATAAATTTTCTCCCTTATTGTATTCAAATTACTTTTAACTTGATTTTATTTATTGCATTATAGATTTATTTAGTAAAATATTCATTTTATATCAAATCTCATAAAGAGTTTAATTTCAAAGTAAAAATGTAGTATTGTATTATAACATTATAATCTTGTTATTGACAGAGATATAAAGATGACTAAAAGCACTTCTAGGAGAAATTTTTTAAAGTACTCATCCCAAAACCTACTCAAAGTTGGCATTCTATCTTATTTCTCTATACCTATAGGAATTACACCATTGTACGCAGAACTTTTAAAAAATAAAAA
>CAZNVN010000003.1:0-4157 GCA_964576635.1 uncultured Rhodospirillaceae bacterium | reverse complement strand
TTTCTTTTCCAAAAAAACAATTAACATTATTAAATGACAGACCAATCAATGCAGAAACCCCACCTCATTTATTAGATGATGCTATTACTCCTACTCCACGACATTTTGTAAGAAATAATGGTATACCTCCTGATTTTACTGACGTAAACGCAAATAATTGGGTATTAAAAATAAATGGAAATGTAAACAGGCCAAAAGAGTATTCAATTGAAAAATTAAAAAATAATTTTCAAATAGTAACCAAAGCTCTACAACTGGAATGTGGAGGTAACGGTAGAGCTTTTTTTGATCCACCGGCAACAGGAAATCAATGGACATATGGAGCCGTAGCATGTTCAAAGTGGACTGGAGTAAAATTAAGAGACGTATTAGAGGCTTCTAGTATAAAATCTAATAGTATTTATACTGCACATTATAGTGCAGATATTCATCTTTCCGGAGATTCTCAAAAAGATTCAATTTCAAGAGGAATTCCCATCTCAAAAGCACTTGATGAAGATAATATTATAGCTTTTGCTATGAATGGAAAAGATATCCCTCATATTCATGGTTATCCACTAAGGCTGGTCTGTCCTGGCTGGCCTGGTTCAACATCTCAAAAATGGTTAACACAAATAACTATTTTAGACCACATTCATAACGGAGCTAAAATGACAGGTAAATCATATAAAGTACCCAAAAAACCTATTGCTCCTGGAACTGTAATAAAGGATAAAGACCTCAAAATAATAGAATCTATGCCAGTTAAATCTCTTATAACTTTTCCTAAAACAGCTACACATCACCACTCGCTAGAAATGAATGTAAGAGGACATGCTTGGGCAGGTGATAAAAAAGTTTCTCAAGTTAATATCAGTACAGATTATGGTGCTACATGGATTAAAGCCAATTTAAGAGATCCTATCAATAGTCACGCTTGGCAAAATTGGAACCTAACACTAAAATTTCCAGGAGAGGGATATTATGAAATATGGGCTCGAGCTACTGATGAGGATAATATATCTCAGCCATTTGACATCGCATGGAATTCTAAAGGCTATCTCAATAATACTGTTCACCGTATTTATACTAACATAAAATTTTAAAATTAAATAGAATAGAATTATGCTTAAACTTAAAATGTTAACAGTATGGTTAATCATTATTTGTAATAACATATTTGCTAATGAAAATGAGATTAATCCTGAAAATGAATCAATATTAGAGAATAAATGCATCTCGTGCCACTCTCTAAAAATAATACAGCAGCAGCGGTTATCTGAATCTAGATGGAAAGAAATAATTCTATTAATGTATAAAGAACATGGAATGACAAAACTAACTAAATCTGAATATGAAGAAACTATAGAATACTTATCAAAATACTATGGTGAATAGTGAAGTTCTTATAAGTCAAATTTGAATTATAAAGGATGAATAACATATTAGAAAAAATATTACAGAAGTTTGGGCCGTATGGTAAATTTAATATACTTGCATTTATTCCTCTAGGCTTTTGTGCAGGGCTGCCCTTACCATTAATTGGTGCTACGATGTCAGCGCGTTTGATGGATTCCGGTATAAATTTTACTTCAATAGGGCTCTTTGCATTAGCAGGCACTCCCTATGCTTTAAAATTTATTTGGTCTCCTTTTGTTGATACACTAAAGATCCCTTTCTTATTTAGTCTTTTAGGGAAAAGACGCAGTTGGATTTTGATTACTCAAGTGATTCTTTTTGTTATATTTTTGATTATATCACGAGTGGATCCAAAAGAATCTTTATATTTATTATCTATTTTAGTTTTTGTAGCGGCTTTTGTTTCTGCTACTCAGGATATAGCTTTAGACGCTTATAGGATTGAATTACACACAGAAAAAGAGTTAGCTGCTGGTATAGCCTCTTACGTGTTGGGATATCGTATAGCATTAATAGTTGCAGGTGCGGGCGCTTTGTATTTAGCGCAGTATTATTCCTGGGAATTTGCTTTTGTTGGGATGTCTTTATTATTTTTATTAGGTCCGATAGTTTTATTGTTATTACCAAGAATAGATAAATTACCAACTAAAAATTACTCCGATTATCCTTTTAGTAAAGTTATATTTGATTGGTTTAAAACCGCTGTTTTGGAACCTTTTACAGAGTTTATGCAGAGGTCTTACTGGGTATGGGCCTTGTTATTTATAGCTTTATATAAACTGGGAGATGCTTTAGCAGGAAACATGACGACTCCATTTTTATTAGATATTGGATTTTCAAAGATTCAGATTGCAAATATTGTTAAAGTCATCGGATTAGTAGCTACTTTACTAGGCTTGTTTGCCGGAGGACTGTTGGTTTCGCGATATAGTTTATTTTTCACGTTACTAGTTGGTGGAATTCTACAAATGTTTTCTAATTTATTTTTTGCATTTCAGGCAATTATGGGGGTAAATACAAATGTTTTAATGGTTACAATTTCTATTGAAAACATAGCTGGAGGTATAGGAACAGCAGCTTTTCTTGCGTATCTTTCTAAGTTAGTTGACCATAGATATACAGCTACTCAGTTTGCGCTTCTTACTTCTTTTATGGCGCTATCCCGAACACAACTTTCTGCTCCAGCAGGATGGATGGTTGAAGGAATAAATTGGGAGAGTTTTCTGTTTTTTTTAAGTACTCTTTCCCCTCTGCATTTGGAAATTTTATCAGGAAATAATTCAAAATGGATTTGTTTTTTTATAGCTACAACGGTGTTTGCATTACCAGGTCTTCTATTGCTTAAAAGAGCCAATAAAATATAGAAAATTTTTAAAAATTAATTAAGAGAAGCTAGACTAAGATTATAAAAGTTATAAGGAAAACTATTAAAGCTAAGATTGCAGGGATGTCAAAGAAAGAGACTAAGACAAATAAAATTAAAGTTAATAATATAGCTATCCAAGAAATATTATTTGAAATATTTGGACGGATTAAATCTACAAGAGCAGAAGCTAACATGGCGACAGCAGCAAAACCCATTGCCATAATGCCTTTTGAAACAAGAGTGGAATTTTTATTAGCCATGATAAAGGCATACCCTATTAAGGCTAATAATATACCCGGTATATTTAATGCAATTATTGAAGTAATAGCACCTAAGATACCGCTAGCTTTAAAGCCAATTATAGCAGCTAATTTAACTCCTGTTAGACCAGGGAACAAAAAAGTTATGCCTAATATACTGCCAAATTCTGTAGCATCAATTATGTTATGCTGCTCTACGAATGTTTCTTGAATTAATTTTATCATAGTGGCTCCACCTCCAAAGGAGGAAAAACCGATTATGCTAAAACCCTTAATTAAAACCCATAGTGAGGTCATTTTCAAACTTTCGCTAGCCCTTTTATAAAACTAATATAATCTGTTCCTTTTAAATCATCTATCTCAAATTTTTTTAACGCTTTTGCAATAACTTTTTTTGATTTACATTTTATAGAAATAGTATACACAAGTTTGTTTTTTATAGTTATCTCTGAAATTTCAAATCTAATTTTTTTACCTAAACCAGAATAAGCATTTTTGATATCATATAGAGTAATTTCCTTTTTTATAGAAGCTAAAAAAAATTCCTTACTAGATTGATTAAGGTTTTTTCTAAAAGAAGCAATATCACTTACATCTTTTCTAATTCTGGGAATCCCAAGTTTTTCTAAATTAAATATGTGTTTATTTTTTATTGGGAAAGAGATAATAATTTTACTAGAAAATTTATATAAATTACTAGAAGTTTTAATTATTTTTTTAATATGAAGTTTTTCTATAGTATTATTATTGTTTTTTCTCAATTTAATATTATGTATTAGAGAAGGACTAATTATATATTCATCTGTAAATTGTTTGTGGACAGGTTGAGGTGAATAATTTTTTATTTTATTTGTAATGCTTTCTTTAAATTTTTTGTCATAAAAAAAATATCTCCATTCCCAAGAATCTTCTTTTTTATCAGATATATTTTTCTTAGATTCAACAATGTTATTAATTTTATCTACCACCATATTTTATTATAATCTAATTTTTTTTTTAATCAAAACACCAGATGTTGTATCAGTTAAATTATTTACTTGACATATTTAGTATATTTGATACCTGAAACTTAATTCTAATTTTTAGGGGGTTTTGTCATGAAATATTTTCTAATATTATTTATAATAATTTTT
>CAZNVN010000002.1:36045-44181 GCA_964576635.1 uncultured Rhodospirillaceae bacterium | reverse complement strand
AAAAACATCAGGTTTATTTTGTATACTTTATGCTTGCTCAAGAATCTCTATAGAGTTTTTTAGAGAACCAGACAAGCAGCTAGGATATATATATGAAAATATCACGATGGGAATACTCTTATCAATTCCACTCATATTTATTGGAATATTAGTAATTATGCAAAAAGATATAAAGTGAACAGGATTATAAATTTGAAACAACATTTTATTAAAAAAATTAAACTACAGGGCCCTATCTCTGTTGCAGAATATATGACTGAGTCAATGTTAGCACCTGAGGTAGGTTATTATGATTCTAAAATATCTATAGGAAGTAGAGGAGATTTTATAACAGGACCAGAAATAAGCCAAATGTTCTGTGAATTAATAGGATTATTTTTTACACAATTTTGGTCTATCAATAATAAACCTAAACCCATTCAATTTGTCGATTTGGGTGGCGGTAATGGAACTATGATGAATGACTCTCTCAGAACAATTAAAAAGATTGAACCAGACCTTTTTAAAAATATAAATCCAATTTTTTTAGAAAGTTCTAAATTACTTATAAATAATCAAAAAAAATTAATTCCGCAATCTTCTGTTATTAACGATGTAGATGAAATTCCCAATGGAAATTTATTTATAACGGCTAACGAATTTTTTGACTGTTTACCTATACATCAATTTATAAGAATAGACGGACATTGGCATGAAAGATTAATCGACTTAGACAAAAATAATCAGATGATATTTGTAATAAGTTCTCATCCATCTCAATATGATTTTATTCTACCAAGGAATTACAAAAATGGAGAAATATACGAGCTATCTTCAACATTAGTTCAAACTGTGAGTAGTCTCTCAAAAAAAATAAATGAATTCGGTGGCGTAGCATTAATCATAGATTACGCTTATGAAGACAATGAGCCGTATGGGACCCTTCAGTCAGTGAAAAACCATAAATACATTAATCCTCTTTTAAAACCAGGCAAAAGTGATTTATCTTGTAAAGTTAATTTTAAGTTATTATCAACTATAGCAAGGGATGCCGGCTTAGTAGTAAAAGGCCCGATAACACAAAAAGTTTTTTTTGAAAAATTAGGTATAAACCTAAGAAGCGTACAATTAATCAAAAATAATCCTAAAAAAAAGAAAGAAATTAATGAAGAAAAGAATAGATTGATTGATGATGAAGGTATGGGTAACTTATTTAAAGTCATAGCTATTACTAAAAATAATTATTCTATTCCAGAAATTTTTTAAATATGAGAAATGATAAACCTATATATTCAAGAATACTTGCCGAACAAAATAAAATTAAACATGGCTTCTTTACAAGAAAAGGGGGAGTATCATCTGGTGAATTTAGTACCCTAAACTGCAGTTTTAGGTCAAAAGATAAAAATGAAAATATATTTAGAAATAGAGAAATAGTTTGTTTGTATCATGACCAAAAACTAGGCAATTTAAAAACTATTAATCAAACTCACAGTAATATAGTATTGGTAATAGAAGATCCTTCAATAGATAGTTCGGCTATACAAGCAGATTCTTTAATCACAAAAATACCTAATATAATACTAGGTATACTAACGGCAGATTGTGCTCCCTTGCTTTTATATGATTATAAATCAAAAATCATAGCTGCGATTCATATAGGTAGGAGAGGAGCTAAGAACAAAATTATAATGAATACTATTAATCAAATGGTCTCTATGGGAACTAATACATCTCATATTTTAGCAGCCATAGGCCCATGTATTGGTTATAATTCTTATGAAGTAGGAGAAGAGTTATTACAAGAATTTATTTCTGAAAACAGCAAATTTATTAAATATTTTAAAAAATTCACTAAAAATAAATATTTTTTTAACTTGCCCGATCTTATAGAATTCCAATTATTAGAATTTAAAATAATGAAAAGTAATATTACAAAATCTAAATATGATACATTTAAGGAAGATAAATTATTTTATAGCTATAGAAGAAGCATAAAAGAAAATGCTAAAAATTGTGGAAGAATGATTTCTACCATTTCAATGATCTAAATAATAAAATGAAAATTTTTTTTTATATAATTATTTTATTTCTTACTAGTTGTCTTAATTATCAAGGACCATTTCAGAATGAAAAATCTCCATTACTGATATCTGAACACAAAATATTTGGCATACATATTTCTGAAACGATTGGTTTATCGAATTTAGATAAAATAGAATTAAAAGAATTAATATCAAGTGAACTTAGAAGCAATAACATACTAGCCTCTGAAAAAATATTTAACAAAAATAGCTATATTCTAAGAAGTACAGCGATTAGATATAAATTAGAAAATAAATTTGTTTTTTTATGGAATTTTAGCCATGCAAGTTCTGATAAAATTATTAATTTTAAAACTGAAGTTACTGTTCAAAAAAAATATTTTAAACTAAATTTAAATTTAATTGCAAAAGATATAAGCAATAAAATAAGTCAATATTTTCATAAACCACAAAAAAAAAGAATTTTGATTATTAACAATATCAATATTTTTCAAAATCAAAAACCCTTAGAGAAAATTTTTATTAAAAAACTAATTAATAACATTGAACTAAAGAATTTAAATATTTTATTAACAGAAAATAAAAATAACATTTCGCAGAATGATAATTTAAGAATTCTAGATATTAAAATTGAAAAAATTTTATATAAAGATGAAGAAGAAATTAAAATAAACTGGATGATAAGTAATAAAGAGGGCAAAAGTATAGGAAGTATTAAACAATCTAAATTAATAAAAAAAGGATTAATAGATAAGTTTTGGTTGCAAATATCGGATAAAATTATAGAAATGGCATTATTAGATCTAAACTATTTAACTTGGGTTGATTAATAATTAAAGTTGCAATAGTATATGCTTAATTTAAGACATCCTTTTTTAAGCAGCCCAGTTAGCTTATATACATAAGGAATTAAATGAACATAATATCTGGAAATAGTAATCCTAAACTTGCTTTGGAAGTAGCCTCAGAATTAGGAGAAAAAATAGTTAACGTTACAGTTACAAAATTCTCTGATCAGGAAGTTTTTGTGGAAATTTTAGAAAATGTTAGAGGAAAAAATGTATTTGTTATTCAATCTACATCTGCTCCTGCTAATGATCATTTGATGGAACTATTGATTACGATAGATGCTTTAAAAAGGGCATCTGCGCAAACCATTACGGCTGTCATTCCTTATTTCGGATATGCTAGACAGGATAGGAAAGTAGGACCCAGAACTCCTATATCAGCAAAGTTAGTAGCAAATATACTTACTACTGCAGGTATAGATAGGCTTCTTACAATAGACTTACATGCGGGTCAGATACAAGGTTTCTTTGATATACCAGTGGATAATTTATATGCTGCTCCAATAATAACAAAAGATATTCAAACTAAGTACAAGAGTAAAGATATAGTGGTAGTTTCCCCAGATGTTGGTGGAGTAGTTAGAGCAAGAAATATAGCTAATAGAATTAATGCAAATTTGGCAATAGTTGATAAAAGAAGAGACAAGGCTAATACTTCAGAGGTAATGAATATTATTGGAGATGTAAGTAATAGGGATTGTTTAGTTGTTGATGATATAGTAGATACTGCAGGAACCTTGTGTAATGCCGCTGAAGCTTTAAAATCAGCAGGAGCTAGAAGCGTTTCAGCTTATATTTCACATGGCGTATTGTCTGGACCTGCTATAAAAAGAATTTCCGAATCTAAATTGTCAGAATTAGTCATTACAAATAGTATCGCTGCATCTAAACAAATAGTTGACTCACCTAACATACGTGTATTAAACCTAGCTTCACTTATAGCTGAAGCAATCAGGAGAATTAGTTCAGATAGTTCTGTCTCTAGTTTATTTGATTAAATTTAATTTTAGATCTATATAGTAATAATTTTTTTATCAATAAGGAATACGTTATGGCAACAGCAGCATCTCTTAAAGTAGAAAAAAGACCAGAAGTTGGAAAAGGTCAGTCTAGAAGTTTAAGAAGAAAAGGAAAAACTCCTGCAATCATATATGGAGATGAAAAAAAACCTGTAGCTATTGCAATAAATACCCAAGACTTAAATCTTGAATTAAGAAAACCAGGATTTCTTACAAGACTATTAGATTTAAAACTGGGAGAAGAAATTTTTAGAGTTTTACCTCAGGATATTGCTCTTCATCCAGTAAATGACAATGCAGAACATGTAGACTTTTTGAGAGTAAATGAAAATACTAAAGTAACTATTGAAATTCCCGTCTCTTTTATTAATGAAGAAAACTGCCCTGGTATAAAGAGAGGTGGAATACTAAACGTTACTAGATACAATGTAGAAGTAGTGTGTCCAGTGGCCAATATTCCTGAAAAATTTGAGTTTGATTTAACGGATTTAGAAATTGGCGACTCAATTCATTTTAGTGATACTCAAATAGATGAAAGTGTTGCCCCGACCATTACTGATAGAGACTTTACTATTGCTAGCATAGCTGCACCATCAATCATAACTGAAACTGAAGAGGCTGAGGAAACAGACGAAGAAGTAGAAGGTGAAGAAGCAACCGATTCTGAAACAGAAACAGAAGAAACAACTGCAGAGAAAAAAGAAGATAAAAAAGAAGATAAAAAAGAAGACAAAAAAGAAGATTCTTAAACTCCATAGGATAGGAATACAAATGCTAGCTCTAATTGGCCTAGGAAACCCTTCTTCTAGTCATAAAAATAATAGACACAATATAGGGTTTATGCTTATAGATAGTATAGTAAGATATAAAAACCTAGGCGTGTATAAAAACAAATTTAATGCACATATTATGAATACTCAAATTAGTTCAATACCTGTAATACTCGCCAAACCTCAAACTTTTATGAATAAGTCTGGAATGTGTGTTAGTCAAATAATGCATTTTTATAAATTAGAAACTAAAAATATAGTAATATTCCATGATGATATAGATTTACAATTAGGAAAAATCAAAACAAAAATAGGTGGAAGTAATGGAGGACATAACGGACTAAAAGACATAGACGAACATATTGGAAATGAATATAGAAGAGTTAGAATTGGAATAGGACATCCTGGTGAAAAAAGTCTAGTCAGTAATTATGTCTTGGGAGATTTTAATAAAAAGGATTTAATAACAACAACGTCCTTTATAAAAACAATTACAAACCAAATTGACTCCTTAATAATGAGTCTTCACAAAAATTTATCCAGCGAAATTTCCTCATTAATTAAAATATCCTCTAAAACAGAGTAGAATATGGGATTTAATTGCGGTATAATAGGGCTTCCAAATGTTGGAAAATCTACACTGTTTAATGCTCTTACAGGATCTAATACAGCTTTAGCTGAAAATTATCCATTCTGTACCATTGAGCCCAATATAGGAAGAGTACCTGTCTATGATAAAAGACTAGACAAAATTTCTAAAATATCATCTTCAAAGCGAACTATACCTACTTTTGTGGAATTTGTAGATATAGCTGGAATAGTTAAAGGAGCAAGTAAGGGAGAAGGACTAGGAAATAAATTTCTTTCACATATTAGGGAGATAGACGCTATTTGTCATGTAATTAGATGCTTTGAAAACAATAATATTAGTCATGTGTCTGGTAAGATAGACCCTATTGTAGACCTGGAAATTGTAGAAACTGAATTAATGATTGCAGATATTGAAAGTTTGGAACGAAAAAAAAATACTATTACAAAAAAAGCTAGAGGAAATGATAAAGAATCACAAAAAATTATGGAAGTAATTAATATTGCTACAGAGTATTTAGCAAAAGGAATTCCAGCTAGAAACATTTTAATAAAAAATGACCATGTTAACGTATTAAAGGATTTAAATTTATTGACTTATAAGCCTATTTTGCATATTGCAAATGTAGAAGAAGAATCTGTTAAATCTGGAAATAAGTACTCTAAGTTACTAGAACAAGTCGGGATAGAAAAAAAAATTAATACAATTACTCTATCAATTAAGTTAGAATCAGAGATATCTGAAATAAAAAATAATACAGAAAGATTGGAATTTATTAATGCTTTGGGATTGACTGAATCAGGACTAGATAAATTATCTAAAGCTGGATATGATTTATTAAATCTTATTACTTTTTTTACATCAGGAGTTAAGGAGACTCGTGCTTGGACTATTAAAAGGGGAGCTAGAGCTAATGTTGCAGCGGGTAAAATTCATAATGATATGTTTAAGGGTTTTATTGCAGCAGAAACTATTTCTTATAATGATTTTACAAAATATAATGGAGAACAAAATTCAAAAAACTTTGGAAAGATGAGAATAGAAGGTAAAGAATATGAAGTCACAGATGGTGACATTATGTTGTTTAGATTTAATATATAAATAGAAAGGAAGGAATATGGAAAATAAAATATTAATTAAAGCAGCAGATGATACTGATCTTCCAGTATATGTATATGAACCTAAAGGAATTAGAATCGGTGCAATAGTATTGATTCAAGAAATATTTGGAGTAACTGATCATCTAAAATCTGTTGCAGAAAAATTCTCCAATGAAGGTTTTATTGTATGGATACCTGAAATTTACCATCGCTTAGATGGCAACATTAAACTAGAGTACGACAAAACTTCTTTTGCAGAAGGAAAAAGACTTAAAAAAGAATGTGGTTGGGATCTTCCTGTGATGGATGTATTGGCTTGTATAGGCAATCTGAAGATTAGCCATTCCGTATCACTAGTAGGTTTTTGTTATGGAGGCTCTTTGGCTTGGAAAAGTGCATGTTTGGGCTATGGTCTAAGCTGCGCAGTTAGTTTTTACGGATCTCAAATTCCTGATTTTCTTCATTTAGACTCTAAATGTCCAATCTTAGTACATCTAGGGGAAAAAGATGAAACAATAAATGAAGAGGCACAAAAGAAAATAACAAATTATTCTTTGGAAAGTAACAATTTAGTTGAAGTACACAAATACAAGAATGCTGATCATGGATTTTTCTGTGACGCAAGAGAGAGTTATCATAAGGCCTCAGCAGATTTAGCCTTTTCTAGGAGTATGAATTTTCTTAAAAAATTCAACAATACTGGAATAACTGATGATTCTTAAAATTAAGAAAATATATTTTTTTTTAATAATATCATTTTTAATTAATATCAATACAAACAATCTGTTAGCAACTGAACCTCCTAAAGAATTAGTTATTAAAGATATAATTCAAGGAGCAGGTAGGATGGTAACAGAAGGGAAAGAATTAGCCATCCACTATGAGGAGTGGTTATATGATAAAAATATAAAAATTGATAAAACTGAACTCTGCCAGGCCAAAGGTAGACCTTTGTATTCCTCTATTAGAAAGGGAATGCCAATTTCTTTCATTATAGGAGAAGGAAAGGTAATGAAAGGCTGGGATAAAGGATTATTAGGAATGTATGAGATTGGCATTAGGTGTTTATTTATTCCTCCTTATCTATCCTACTGGCAAGAATGAATCCCTAATGTAATTCCAGCAAACTCAACATTAATATTTGAAATAATATTACTTGGAGTGCGTTAAAAATATGAAAAACAAAAAACCATTTATAGGAATAATTGGAGGAAGCGGATTGTATGATCTAGACGAACTGATTAACCCAAAATGGAAAACTCTAAATTCATCATTTGGTTCTCCTTCAGATGATATTTTAACAGGTAAAATTGGTAATATTAATTTAGCCTTTCTCCCAAGACATGGAAGACAACATAATATAAACCCGTCTGAGATAAATTATCGGTCCAATATTGATTGTCTTAAAAAAATTGGTGTTACAGACATTATCTCTTTTTCGGCAGTAGGAAGTTTGAAAGAAAACATAAAACCTGGAAATTTTTTATTAGTTGATCAATTCATAGATAGAACTTTTTCTAGGAAGAAGACTTTCTTTGACGAAGAAATAGTTGCTCATGTTTCTATGGCAAAACCAATTTCTAAACAACTTACAGATGTTATAATTTCTTCTACTAAAAATAATTCAAATTATGTGCTCGATATAACTATTCACGAAAATGGTACTTACCTCGCAATGGAAGGTCCTCAATTTTCTACTTTAGCAGAGTCAGAATTATATCGTTCTTGGAACTGCGATGTAATAGGAATGACAAATATGCCAGAAGCAAAACTCGCAAGAGAGGCC
>CAZNVN010000002.1:0-36035 GCA_964576635.1 uncultured Rhodospirillaceae bacterium | reverse complement strand
CCGGAACATGAAGATGTTTCAGTAGAACAAATAGTCAAAGTGTTATCTGAGAATTCTAATAATGCAAAACTTCTTATCAAAGAAATATCAAACACAATTGAAAAAAGTACTTGGGATTGGACAGATCCAGCGTACTTCTCCTTAGAAAATGCTATAATAACTCCACATAATTGCAGAACAAGGAAAACATTAGAAAAATTAAAAGCCATTGCCGGCAGAGTTTTATAAAATTTTATACACTTCCATTTTTGACTGACTTCCAAATTTTTTTGTAAGAAAAAAACAACAAGCTAGTCATAAAAATTAAAAACAAAAATACCTTAAATCCCATTCTTTTTCTATCTACCATCTCAGGATGAGAGGTCCAAGTCAGGAATGTAGTTAGATCCTTAACTTCTTGCTCTAAATTTGCTTCGGTTCCATCTAAATATTCCACATCATCTCCGTAAAGAGGTTGTGGCATAGCTATTACGTAACCAGGATAAAACTTGTTATAATAACCTTCAGAACTATTAAAGTTACTTGGGATATCTTTATAACCCATAAGTAACGAATATAAATACTTAGACCCATCATTTCTTGCTTTTACAATCAAAGACAAATCTGGAGGAGCAGCTCCATTATTCATTGATCTTGCCATATTTTTATTATCGTAAGGATCTACAAAATTATCAGAAGACAAACCTTTTCTTATAAACATTTCTCCTTCATTATTTGGTCCATCTAAAATTTCATACTCTGATGCAATACGTTTTACTTCAGACTCTGTATAACCTATAGATGTTAAATTCCTAAAAGAAATAAATTTTAATCCATGACAGCCTGAGCACACTTCTCTATAAATTTGCAACCCCCTTCTGGCACTAGATTTATTAAATTTTCCAAAAATCCCTTCAAAAGAAAACTTAACATCGTATAAGTCTGATTTTTCATCTATAGCAAAGGATAAATTAGAACTCATAAATAAAATTATAGAAAGAAAAGATATAAATTTAATGAAAAGCTTTATATACATTTTTATCCACCAACTTTACCTGATTTAGAAAACACACTCTCGCTAATACTTCTTGGAAGACTTCTAGGTTTCTCTATTAGGCCAATTAAAGGCATCAATACTAATATATGAGTAAAATAGTAAATTGTTGCTACTCTTCCAATTAATATAAAGTTACCTTCGGGTGGATTAGCACCCACCCAGGTCAAAACAACTACATCAATAATTAGAAGCCAGTATATTTTTTTATAAATCGGCCTAAAAGTAGCTGATCTTACTTTAGAAGTATCTAGCCAAGGTAAAAGAAATAGAATCATAATTGAACTAACCATGGCTATAACACCAACCAACTTATCAGGAATAGCTCTTAAAATTGCATAAAACGGTAAAAAATACCACTCTGGAACAATATGTGAAGGAGTTTTGAGTTGATCCGCAGGTATGTAGTTGTCGGGATGTCCTAAATAGTTTGGGGCATAGAAGACTACTAAGAAAAATATTGTTAAAACAAAACTAAGCCCAAATAAATCTTTAATAGTATAATAAGGATGGAATGATATTGAATCTTTTGGCCCACTCCTATCTATCCCAAGAGGATTGTTTGAGCCATGAGTATGTAAAGCTATTATATGTAGAATCACAACACCTACTATCAAAAAAGGAAATAAGTAATGTAGCGCGTAAAATCTAGTTAATAAGGCATTATCAACCGAAAAACCTCCCCATAACCAGCTAACAATACTTGATCCTATACCTGGAATTGCAGAAAACAAATTTGTAATTACTGTTGCCCCCCAAAAACTCATCTGACCCCATGGTAAAACATATCCCATAAATGCAGTAGCCATCATGAGAAGTAATATTATTAGACCTAACCACCAAAGCAACTCTCTGGGCGATTTATATGAACCATAGTATAATCCCCTAAATATGTGAATATACACAACTACGAAAAAGAATGAGGCCCCATTCATGTGAACATACCTTATCAGCCAGCCATAATTCACATCTCTCATAATATGTTCAATGCTTGCAAAAGCACCTTCAACACTAGGATTATAATGCATAGCTAAAACTACACCTGTAATAATTTGTAAAACCAGAAAAAAACCTGCTAAAGAGCCAAAGTTCCACCAGTAATTTAGATTTCTAGGCGTAGGATAATCTATCAATGAATGTCTTATGGAGCTAAAAATTGGTAAACGATAATCTATCCAATTTACTAAACTTGAATTAATTCCTTTTTTAGCCATTATAAACCTTTTCTTAATCAACCAATTTTAATCTTAGAATCAGTAATAAATTCGTATGGAGGTATCTCTAAATTAGAAGGTGCTGGACCTTTTCTAATTCTTCCAGAGGTATCATAATGTGAGCCATGACAAGGACAAAACCATCCACCATATTCCCCTTGTTGACCCAAAGGTACGCAGCCCAAATGTGTACAGACCCCTATCATAACCAGGTAACGTGGATCTTTTACTCTTTCTCCATCAGACTCAGGATGTTTTAAATCTTTTAAATCCAAAGTTTGTGCTTCCTTTATTTCTTTCTCAGTCCTGCATCTTATAAATAAAGGCTTTCCCCTCCATAGAACACTCATGGATTGTCCTGGTTCTAAAGAAGATAAATCTACCTCTATACTAGATACTGCTAAAACATCAGCTGACGGATTCATTTGATCTATCAAAGGCCAACTTGCGTAGCATGCTCCTACTGCTACAGTAACACCAGAAGAAACGTGTAAGAAATCTCTTCTAGATGATTCTTTTGAATTTTCTTTCTTTGACATTAAAAACCTTTAAGATATTTCTTAGTTTTGTGATTTTTTTTTGCAAAGCAACATTAGTTGTTTTAATCATTTTGACAAAGCAGTATAAAAAAATTTAGAGTTATCTCTATTTACATATTAAACTAGTTTTGAACAAGCTTTTTTCAACTTAAAAAATATTTTTTTATTATGATAAGAAAATCCTATAATACAAAAAGAATTAAAAACGTAGAAAATTATTTTAAATCTTTAAGAAATAATATCTGTGCCAACTTTGAAAATATTGAAAAAAATCAAGTAACAGGAACAAATATAAATCTAAATCCTGGTAAATTTAGAAAAAAAACATGGAAAAGAAAAGCAGATATAGGGTATGCCTCAGGAGGAGGGGGAATAATATCCATAATGAATGGAAGAATCTTTGAAAAAGTAGGAGTAAATATTTCAACAGTTATGGGAACATTTTCTGAAGAAATGAAAAATGCGATTCCTGGGGCTCTTAATCAACCTCATTTTTTCGCTACAGGTATTTCTGTAGTGGCCCATATGCACTCACCCCTCATACCTGCAGCACATATGAATTTAAGATACATACATACTGATAAAGGCTGGTATGGAGGTGGCATAGATCTAACCCCTATGTATGGAAAATCTATTGATATAAAAAAACAATTTCACAAAACATTAAAGATCATGTGTGATAGACACAACTCCGAATACTATAATAAATTTAAGAAATGGTGTGATGATTATTTTTATTTGCCACACAGGAATGAACCAAGAGGTATGGGTGGTATTTTTTTTGATAATATGGACCAGAATTTAGATAAAGATTTTAAATTCGTTCGGGACGTTGGAAATACATTTTTAGAATCATTTTCTAAAATAGTTAATCAAAATATTAGTAGGCAATGGACTAATAAACAAAAAAATATACAGCTAATTAGAAGAGGAAGATACGTAGAATTTAACTTGCTTTATGATAGAGGAACTGCTTTTGGTCTGAAGACTGGAGGCAATGTAGACGCTATATTTATGTCTCTGCCCCCTTCAGTTTTATGGCCTTAAATTTTTTTTCAAGTTGTACCATACATTCTTCATGATTCGCAGTACAATTGTTCTCTAGCCACCATTGTCTTACAGTTTTTAAAACTGCTCCTAATTCATCCCCTTCAGTAAATCCAACTTTTTTCGCATCTTTACCTGAACACGGAAATATAGGAGGTTTATTATCAAAAGCTTCACGAAGAGTATTAAACTTTTCAAAATTAAAAATTTTTAAGATTAATTTTAAATCTTCTACTTCATTCTTTCCATAATCTAACCATAGCAGTTGAATATCCCTTGCTGAAATATGACTGATATTTTTTATCCACTCTATATTCCTATATAACAACTTGGTATCATTTTTGGAAAAATGAAATTTATCGGATATTGAACAAATGATTTTCTCGCTCAAGAAATGCTTACCATTTTGTCTTAAAAGAAAAGAAATAAGAATAATAAATTTTTTCTTGGAATGATATTTTATAGAAACGTGTTTAAAAAATGATTCCAAGATTTCATTTTCTATATACAAGCTGCAATTTCCCTGTTTTGTAAAAATATATTTTAATAAATCTTGACTTTGCATTTCTTTAAACGCATAGAGTCCGTTTTTATTTAGTAAAATCTTTGATATCTCAGAAAAAACCCTTTCCCCAGAAAGCAAACAAATGTTCCTAGCTTCCTCAACGCATGCGATAATGGAACCTTCATCTATATTTTCTGAAAAACGGGATAAAAATCTGAAATACCTTATAATTCTAAGATAATCTTCTTTAATTCTTTTCTTAGAATCCCCTATAAAACATAATTTTTTATCTTCTAAATCCTTAAAACCCTTTCCCAGAGGATCGTAAACGGTACCTTGTTCATCAGCATATAAGGCATTAAGCGTAAAGTCTCTTCTATTAGCATCTTCTATCCAGTCCCCACCAAACTCAACTAAAGCGTGCCTACCATCAGTTGCTATATCCTTTCTTAAACTAGTAATTTGAAAATTAATATTATTAACTAGAACAGCTATTGTCCCATGTTCTATACCTATCGGTTTAACATCGAAGCCTTTATTTTTTAATATTTGAAAACTTTTATCAGGAAAATGTTTAGTGGCAAAATCTATATCTTTTACTGGATAATCTGTAAGCCAATCACGAACGCATCCCCCAACTGCCAAAACATAATCAGCCCCACCTAATGCATCTATAATTTCTCTAGCACTTCCTGAACCCCATGGGGGAATTCTATTATAATTAACGGTCAACATATCCAGGTACTATACCCTCATTTGTATATTGAGGAGGAATGTAGTTTCCTCCAGGTTTTTCAGAAAACTGATCAAATCTTAAAAATATTAGAATTAAACCAAATAATATTATAGCAAAAGCTATAAAGTAAAACCATGGAGGATTTGATGATAAATTTGGATCTTTATTTTTTTTAGAAGCAAGTAACCAAATTACTATTACTACAATAATAATTATTATTACTGGTAAAAAACGAATTATAAATACAGTCATCTAATTATTCCAATACTTTTATCAAACGTTTAAATCTTTTTTTACTATATCACAAAAATTTACTATTATTTTAGCTGTTGAACCCCATATTTTTTTATTTTTCCAATTGTACTCATAGAAAGAATATTTTATTCCCTCATATTTAGAATATACTATGTGCCTATTCTTATAATTTATTAAAAATTTTAAGGGAACCTCAAAGACTTCACTGACTTCGCTCTTGTCTATTTGAGGCATGTAATTACTACTTACAGATGCAATTACAGGAGTAATTTTAAATCCTGTCCCAGTAATACATTTATCTAATTCTCCTAAAATCCTTATATGATCAGACTTCAACCCAATCTCTTCCATAGCTTCTCTTTTGGCACAATTCTCCATTGTTTTATCTTTTAAATCATATTTGCCTCCAGGAAAGCAAACTTGGCCAGGATGATCACTCATATATTCTGACCTTTTCGTTAAAATCACATTAATATTATTTTCCCTTTCAATTAAAGGAAATAGGATTGCAGCTGACACATACTTTTTATTTACTGTTTTATTCAATTTATCTGAAATAAGATCAGAAATATTTTTAGAGTGCCTACTAGCAAGTACATTTTTAACTATTGAATCATATTTAAACATAACAGTCTCTTATATTTTTATCCAATCTCCAGGAGAAGATTTTTGATCTAAAGGAAATAATAATTTATTGCTTGCTATACCTTCAATTTTTTTATTTCCTTTTTTTACTCTTTCTAAATACTCAACGAGATCATAATAAACATTTCTAGATACGCGAGCTTCTATTCCCCTATTTACTAAAACATATGGAATTAATTGACCAGAATATTTTTTTTCTCTCATCCACAAAGGGTGATGCTTTCCCAATTCAATTTTATCTCCCAAGTTGGTTGTAAAAATTATAATTTGCTTGCCTCCTTTATTTAATATCTGAACTCTATTAATTATAAAAGGCACATCCTCAACTTCAACCAAGCAATCTTCTACTGGGGTCCTTAAATGATAAGTACCATCATCGTCTATAACAAGAACTGAAGAAAATAACTTTATTATAGATTTGCGATTAATTATCGTTCCATGGTAGAACCATTCACCATTATAATCTATTTTAAAAGGAACATAAGTCATATTTTTTAATATTAAAACTATCTGGATTATTTGCAATTTATAAAATCACGTAATTTTAAACTAGTTATATACTAAAAACGTATATAAATTTATAATTTATAGCATATTATATTGGATTGGGCGGACTACAATGAAAAATATTAAAATTAAAGAAAAAATTAATATTAATAAAGATTCTACAGAAATCATTGAGAGTCTTACACACAAAATTTCTAACATAAGAAAGCATGTAAGTGAGGTAATTTTTGGACAACAAGAAGTAATAGATTTAATAATTATTACGTTATTATCAGGGGGACATACTCTTTTAGTAGGATTACCAGGTTTAGCAAAAACTAGATTAGTAAGAAGTCTAGGAATTGTGATGGGATTAACCCGCAAAAGAGTTCAATTCACTCCGGATTTAATGCCCACTGATATTTTAGGTACAGAGATACTAGAAGAAACAGAGAAAGGGAAAAGAGCTTTTAGATTTATTGAAGGTCCAGTATTTGCACAATTTCTTTTAGCAGATGAAATAAACCGTGCTAGCCCTCGCACACAATCTGCACTTTTACAAGCTATGCAAGAAAGAATAGTAACTGTAGCAGGTTCTAGCTACGATTTACCTCAACCTTTTCATGTTTTAGCAACACAAAATCCAATAGAGCAAGAAGGAACTTATCCTCTTCCAGAAGCACAATTGGATAGGTTTTTAATGCAAATAGATATTGAATATCCAGAAAAAGATTCAGAAAAAGATATGTTGTTGGCAACTACTGGTACAGAAGAAAAAACAATTCAACAGATAATAGCACCTAAAGAATTAATCAGTGCACAAAATCTAATTAGATCTATACCTGTTGGAGAACAAGTTATAGAGTCTATATTAAAGTTAGTTAGAAATTCTCGACCAAATTCCTCAGAGCTAAAAATAGTAAAAGAGGGGTTATTGTGGGGTGCAGGACCTAGGGCAAGTCAGTCACTTATGATAGCAACAAGAGCTAGGGCCATACTTCATGGTAGATTATCTCCTTCAGTTGACGATGTTCTAGCTCTCGCTGAGCCTGTCTTAAAACATAGACTTAATCTAACATTCTCTGCAAGAGCTGAAGGGACAACTATAGAAACTATAGTACAAGAAGTTAAAAAACTTATTGAGTAATAATTTTATAGAAAGATATAACTTCTGATGAGAGAACAGGCCGAAAAAATTTCTGCTCGCATCCCAAATATAAATTTGAGAGCAAATAAAATAGCAGAATCAATTTGGACAGGGCTACATAGCAGAAAAAAAGTTGGACCTGGGGAGTCATTTTGGCAATTCAGAAAATATGAACACGGAGATCCGGCTCAACTTATTGATTGGAGAAGAACTGCTAAAACTAATGAAATATTTATTCAAGAACGAGAGTTGGAAACTGTTCAAAATATAGTCTTATGGAGAGATACCTCTGATTCTATGAATTTTACCTCCGATAAAAATATAGATAAAAAAATAGAAAGAGCTAATCTAATTATTATAACTTTATCTATAATTTTGGCAAATAGAGGAGAAAATATTTCTTTAAATGGGCACAAACAATATCCTTTAAGAGGCAAATCAGCGACTGACTTTATATCAGAAGAAATTCTTAAAAATGTAGAAAATTCTTATAAAGAAATCCCTGATATTAGTGAAATAAAAAACAATTCTCATGTAGTTTTTATTGGAGACTTTTTACTTCCTATTTCTAAGCTCGAAGAATCTTTTAAAATGTTTTCTAATAAAAACATACATGCAAGCTTTGTTCATATTTTTGACCCAAGTGAACATACTCTCCCTTATAAAGGAAGGGTAAATTTTAACAGTCTAGAAGATGATACTTCAATTTTAATAGGTAACGTAGAAAGTGTTAAAAAAGACTTCATATCAAATATAGAAAGTCATTATAAGAAGCTAAAAGATTTAATACTATCTTATTCTTGGCAATATTTAAGTCATACCACCAGTAATCTCCCAGAAGAAGCAATTAGAAGTATCTATTTTTCTCTTTCAAGTTACAGAAAACAAAGCATCTAAGTAATGTCATTTTTTCATTCGTTATCCTTAATTTATCCATCGGCTCTTTGGGCATTTTTGGTAATTCCTGGGTTATGGTTTATTTTAAAAATGTATCCTCCCTCTCCAAAAAATATTTATTTTCCTCCAATACAGTTTTTGAAAAATTTACTTAAGCAAGATGAAACGTCGAGTACTACACCTATTTGGCTATTAATTTATAGAATATTAATAGTATCTTTAATTATATTCGCATTTGCTAATCCTATATATAATCCTGCCTCTATTTTATCTAAATCGGGGCCATTAGTATTAATAATGGACGATAGTTGGCCTGCAGCTATAAATTGGGAAAAAAGAAAAAATGAAATCATAGAATATATAGATCAAGCAGAACGAAAAAATATACCTATTGTATTTATCACTACTGCCAAGAAAGGAGAGAATATTGATTCAGAACTATTTCTTTCCCCTAAAAACGCCAGAGCAAAATTAGAAATATTGAATCCAAACCCTTGGCCTGCCGACATTGATTATATAAATAAAAGATTAGACAAACTAGCACAGGATAATACCTATAATTTAATATGGTTATGGGATGGCATAAACCATGACACTCAAGAAAAATATCAAAGACTAATACTACGCCTAAGTGAAATGGGTAAATTAAAAATTATAAATTACTTAAATAACTTATCTACTAAAATAATAAGTAACGTTACAAGTACTAGTGATAACAACATAAGTATTGAGCTAATACGTAGCGTAGGAACGGTAGAAGAAAAAGTCAATATAAGAGCATTAGGTTCAAATGGAGAGATTTTAAGTAGAAAAGAAGTGATTTTTGCTTTAGGAAGCCGCAAAACAAAAATAGATATGAAATTGCCTGCTAAAATTAAAAGAGATTTATCCCACTTAAAAATAGAAAACATAAATAATGTAGGTTCTATATATTTATTAGATGATAAGTGGAAAAAAAGAAATGTTGGAATATTTGGAGACAAGGCATTATTAAGAGCACAACCTTTATTATCACCAATTTATTACCTAGATAGAGCTGTAAAACCTTTTAGTGTAATCAAATTAGGAGAGATTAACGAAATAGTTGGAGATGACATATCTGTTATATTCTTACCTGGTATAGGAAAAATAAGTAGTGAAAATATAGATTATTTAAAAGAATGGATCTCAAAAGGTGGGACGCTTGTGAGATTTTCAGGGCCCAATTTAGTAGGATCAAATAATGATTTATTACCAGTAAAAATAAGATCCTCAAATTCTAGAAATTTAGGAGGTGTATTAAGCTGGGATCAACCTGCTTCTATAAAAGAATTTAAAAAAGAATCTCCTTTTTATGGAATAAAAATTCAAAATGACATATTTATTGAACGTCAAGTTATAGCTGAACCTTCTCAAGAATTAAATTCCCTCACATGGGCTTCACTTGAGGATGGAACCCCCTTAATAACCGCACAAAAAATTCAAAAAGGATGGAATATTTTTTTTCACATAACTGCTAATGCTGATTGGTCTAATTTACCATTATCAGGAACTTTTGTTGAAATTTTGGAAAGAATTATAAGTTTATCATTTTTGTCAAATAATTCTACGAATAATGAGACTCTTGCTCCATACAGATTACTTGATGGTTTTGGAAAACTAACCGAACCATACTCTCATTCTACTTCTTTACAATTAGGACAAAGCGAAGTTGCTATTTCATACAAAAATAGTCCAGGTTTTTATGGCAATGACATGTATAGAAAAGCATTTAATCTAGGAAAAAATATTAACAAATTAGAGCCCTTAGTTGTAAGTCTTCCAGAAACAGTAGATTATGAAGAATCTATACCCAATAAATCGGTGTATTTGAAATCATGGGTAATATTAATTGCTATAATTTTAATTTTTATAGACTATTTTTTAAGTCTAGTTATAAGAGGAAAATTAAAATTAGAGAGAATGTTTGTTAATAATATATTTAGTACTATAGCGTTAATCATAATATTTATGATTAATCTTCACTCTTCAAATGTACAAGCTGATGAAAAACTTATAGCTCTCCATCCTAGTTTAGGATATATCGAAACAGAAAACATAGAAATAAATGAGATATCTAAAATTGGACTCGTAAGCCTTAGTAAAGTTTTAGAACAAAGAACATCTATACTTTTAAACCATCCAAAGAAAATTAATATAGAAAAAGATAGTATTGAATTTTTTCCTCTTATTTATTGGCCAATTCACGAAAATAGTAAAACAGTTAGTCTTTCAGAAAATGTTTTATTAAAAATTAGAAACTATATTGAAAATGGAGGTTTGCTAATTTTTGATACAAGAGATGCAAACCCATCTGGCGTAATTATAAATAAGGTAACAGTTGAACAAAAAATATTAAAACAGATTCTTAGACCTTTGGATTTACCAGCACTTATTCCTATACCTGCCGATCATGTATTAAAAAGATCTTTTTATTTACTAAACGAGCTTCCTGGCAGATGGAAAGGAGAAAATGTTTGGGTTGAAGCAACAGCTGAGAACTCTCGAGATGGCGTCTCATCAATAATTATAGGCAGACATGACTGGGCCGCTGCTTGGGCTAAAAGCGATAATAAGCCCTTATTCTTGGTAGTTCCAGGGGGAGAAAAGCAGCGGGAATACGCATATAGATTTGGAATAAACTTAGTAATGTATGCAATGACGGGAAATTATAAAGCTGATCAAGTACATATCAAATCTATATTAAAAAGACTGCAAAATTTGAACTTTAGTGAAGGACAAAAAAGACCAAAAAGTCCTGAATATGAATTGGATAGTTATACTAAAAATAAATTAAATGAATTGTTTAGAGAAATAGAAGATCAGGAGAATGAAAATGAGTGATATAACATTCTATCCTCATGTTCCTTTAGTAATAATTGTATTAGTATTTATAATATCCATGTTATTTGCTTACATAGGCTTTAGAGTTGAGGCAAAAGGTTATATTTTAAGAACGCTTACCCTACTAATATTAATATTTAGTCTTTTAAACCCCAAAATAATATCAGAAAACAAAGTTAATATTCCAGATACGGTTGCGTTAATTGTAGATTTAAGTCCTAGTCAAGAAATAAATAATAAACATCTTCTAGCACAGCAAACGGCAAAAATAATAGAAGATGAACTTAAAAAAAATAAAAATTTAGAAATAAGAATAAAAAAAATAGATGGAAGAAATGGTACCAGAGTTTTTCAAGCTTTGTCCTCATTAGTAGGTGACATTCCTAGAAATAGAATTGCAGGAGCAATAATTATTACAGACGGTCAAATTCATGATGTTCCTAAAGATATGACAACTTATAATTTTAAAGCCCCTATACATTTTTTAATTACTGGTAACAAAGAAGAAAAAGATAGAAGACTTATAGTTGAAGATGCTCCGAGATTTGGTATTGTAGGAGAAGAAGTAGCCATTGCCATAAAAGTTGAAGATGAATATTCCTCTAGTCCAAATGCATTAGTATCGGTCAATATTAATGGCAATACCACTAGAACTAAATCTGTAGCTATTGGCGAAAAAATTATCTTAACATTACCTCTTGATAAACCAGGAATTACTAATTTAAACGTTTCTGTAGAAGAGGGATTAGAAGAACTTACTCTGAATAACAATAGCGCACACATTACTATTAATGCCATTAGAGATAGATTAAGAGTAATGCTTGTTTCGGGTGAGCCTAATATGGGATTGAGATCTTGGAGAAATTTATTAAATTCTGACCCATCCGTGGATCTCATGCATTTTACTATCTTGAGGCCACCCAAGAAACAAGACTTAACTCCTGTGGGAGAACTTTCGCTTATACCCTTTCCTACTAGAGAGTTATTTCAGTTAAATTTGAAGGAATTTGATCTTATTATATTCGATCAATATCATCTACGAGGAATTCTACCTTCTAATTATCTACAGAATATAGTTGAATATGTAGTAAAAGGAGGAGCTTTACTCGACTCTACCGGCCCAATGTATGCTGGCAAATACAGTCTAGCCCGAACACCTCTTCAAAATATTTTACCCACTGAACCGACAGGAAAAGTAATTACACAAGAATATATCCCATCCCCAACTGATGAAGGAGTTCGCCATCCAGTAACGTCAGAATTAATTAATCATATAGATTACAAAAATGGTTGGGGGCCCTGGTATAGAATAATTGAAGGAGTAACATTAAATGGTGATGTTCTTCTTGAAGACTCACAAAATAGACCTTTGCTAATATTAAATAGGATAGGAAAAGGCAGAGTTGCTCAAATTTTATCTGACCAATCTTGGGTATGGACAAAATCTGCAAATGGAAAAGGACCGCAAGCAGCTCTTCTAAGAAGATTAATTCATTGGCTAATGAAAGAGCCAGAATTAGAGGAAAATAATTTATTAGCAACTGTAAATGATAATACAATTTTCATAACTAGAACCTCTTTAACTAATAATAATAAACCTGTCGAAATAATAAGTCCTAGTGGGTTATTTTCTGATATAGATTTAGAAGACCTCGGGAACGGGAAACAAACAGGGAAGATTAATGCTTCAGAACAAGGGATATGGAAATTAAGCTATAAAAATGACATGATAGAAGTTTTGGTTGGATATGAAAACTCGATGGAGTTTAATGATGTTAGAGCAACCGATAAATTAGTAAAAGACTTATCAAAAAAGACTTTGGGAAAGGTTTTTTGGATCAAAAATGATCTAGAAAATTCTTTGCCAAAAATAAGATTTACAGAAAAGAACCAAGTTCACGATAATAATACAATGCAATTAATTAAAAATGAGCAATTCTTTGTTAAAGGTATAGAACAAGTTTCGCTTGCTCACTGGACAATATTACTCATACTAACAATTCTATCAATATTTATAACTTGGTATAGAGAATCTAAATAATATAGAAATCTAATAAGTCAATAGAAATTTTCTAATGAATAAAACACCAGATTTAAAAATAGAAAATCAAATTTTAAACGATAGTAGAAAACTAATATGTGGCATTGATGAAGTAGGCAGAGGAGCTTTGGCTGGACCCGTAGTAGCCGCTGCTGTAATACTAGATTTTAAAAACATTCCACCAAATATTAATGATTCAAAAAAATTAAGTAAATCTTTGCGTCAAACTATACAAAATGAAATTTTTACTTCCGCAATATCCGTAGGGATTGGTAGTGCAAACAGCACAGAAATAGATAAAGTAAATATATTACAAGCAACCTTATTATCAATGAAAAGAGCATACCAAAACCTAAATATAAAACCTAACTTAGCTCTTATTGACGGAAATAAAGCCCCATTACTGGATTGTGAAATAAAAACAGTTATTAATGGAGATGAATTAAGTTTATCTATTGCAGCTGCCTCTATTATTGCTAAGGTTTATCGTGATAAACTGATGGCCAAAATAGATCAAAAATTTCCTAATTATAATTTTAAAAATAATGTGGGATATGGAACAAAAGAACACTATAATGCAATAAAACAAAATGGTACTATTATCTATCATAGGAAGTCTTTTAAACTATTTCATTAAATTATAAAATACACCATGAAAGAAATATATTTTATAAGTTATTCTCCAATTCTTTTTTCTTAACACTAGGCAGTTGTTTGCCTGCCTGCGTAGTTTTCAACCACTCTCCATGATTGATCTGAGGAAACCTAGTTTCTATATAATACACCTCTAATTCTAACTTAAAATGACTAAATTCATGCCTAACTACATTTTTAGAAATTATTCTATTGATGTTTCTTAAAAATTTTTCAATCAAAGACTTCACATAATCATCATGTTCACTATGTAACCATCCATAAGTTGGAAATAATAACATACTTCCTAATAATCCTTTGGCAGGATTTCTAATAAATAAAAATTTGCTATCATTAAGTCTTTTTATAATATAACACTTCCCTTTTCTTATAGTTTTCAATTTCTTATTTTTTATAGATACTTGTATTCGATTGCTGATATAACCTTTACAATTAAATTTTAAAGGACAAAGTGAACAATCAGGATTTGCACTCTTACAAATCAAGGAACCTAGATCCATTATAGCTTCTGCAAAATCTCCCGGGCTATTTTGTGGAATTAAAGATTGTGTGTATTTTTTTATTTTATTTTTTAGTTTTTTATTATTATCAATTTTAAATAATCTAGTTATTACTCTTTCCACATTGACATCTATTGCTAACGAAGGTTTTCTAAAAGCAATAGCCCTTATCGCACCAGAAGTGTAAGTTCCGATTCCAGGTAAACTAATTAATTTGTTTTCTTCAGTAGGAATAATCCCTTCATATTTATTTACTATTGTTTTAGCAGAGCTATGTAAGTTTCTAGCCCTACTATAATATCCCAGTCCTGCCCACTCTTCTAATACTTCTTCTAAAGGAGATTCTGCAAGAGCTTTGACATTGGGAAATCTAGATATAAATTTTTTATAACGACTAATAACTGCATTAACGGTAGTTTGTTGTAACATAATTTCACTAACCCATACATTATAAGCATCCACCTCCCCCTTTGTTTTTTTACGCCAGGGTAGTATTCTTTTTTCCTTATCATACCAATTAAGTAATTTTTTTGTTATTTTTGGAACCAATTTTCCACTACTTTCTAATTTTTTTTACAAATATCTTAAATACTTTATTATAACTGTACTTATAAAAGATTTTTAATAATAATAAATATAATATGGAACATCTGAAAAAAACAAAACCCAGGATTTTAAATTCTATTTCATCTAAAATAACTAATAAAATTTTTAAAGTTAGAGGATTTAAAGAATCTAAAATTATTAATGAATGGAATGAGATTGTAGGGGAAGAAATATCAGACTTGACTCTTCCCATAGGTATCACTAAGGATCAAAAGCTCAAAGTTCTTTGCAATAATACATTTGCACTTGAATTTCAACACCTTTCAAATAAGATTATTAACCGTATTAATTTAGTAATGGGCTATAAAGCAATAAAAATAATTCAAATTATACAAAGTAGTGAAGTAAAAAAGAAAATTCAGACAAGTCAACCAAAACAACAATTAACCAAGAGGCAAAGTCAAGAATTAGCCAGCATTATGGACACTATAGAAAATTTGAAAATTAAAAATAAACTCTCAAACCTTTCTAAGACTTTATTCACTGAAAAAAAATAATGATTTATTACCATAAACAAAGAAGTTACCAAGGAGCTTATTATGAAATATTTTGCTAAACTTAATGTTTTTATTATTATCTTTCTAATCACTACTATTATACAAGCGAAAGCAGACGCAAAGATAATTCCTGAAAGAGTTTTAGGTAATGCAGACGCGGCAATAATAATTGAAGAGTATGCCTCTATGTCCTGTGGACATTGCGCAAATTTTCATAATACTATTTTGCCAGATATAAAAAAAGAATTCATAGATACTGGTAAAGCAAAACTAATATTCAATGACTTCCCTTTAGATAGTAGAGCCATGATAGCTACCTTAGTCGCACAATGTATGAAGGAAAAACAATTTTTTCCAGTAATTAATAGACTTTTCCAAAAACAGTTAGACTGGGTACAAGCTGAAAACATACAGATGGCAATTTATGATATTCTTAAACCACTGGGAATTAAGGAAGAAAAAGTAATGTCGTGCCTTGAAAATAACGAAGAAAACAAAATGCGCTGGCAATACATAGCTGAAGCAAGAAAAATTGCAATGGATGAAAGGAATATTGAGTCCACTCCTACATTTTTTGTTAACGGAAACAAAATTGAAGGAAAATTTGATATAAATACTATGAAAGAGATTAGTGTAGTAGATGAAAAAATTAACAATCCAGATGAAAATAAAAAAAATAACTGGTTTACAAGATTAATAAATAAAATCTTTCATTAAATATATGTAAAAATAAAAGAATATCTTGTGTATTATTTCTAATTACATACAATATAAGGTATTATTTGATTATAATTAAGTTTTTTTTAATCGGTTTATTGGCTAAATAATATATTAAATGAAATTTACCAAACTAAAAATTTCAGGATTTAAATCCTTTGTAGATCCTACATTTCTGGAAATAAAGAGCGGTCTCACTGGAATAGTAGGTCCAAATGGATGCGGAAAATCTAATATAGTTGAAGCTATCAAGTGGAATATGGGAGAATCTGGACCTAGTAATCTTAGAGCTGGTGAAATGGAAGACGTGATCTTTTCTGGTACCAAAACTAGAGCACCTAGGAACTTTGCAGAGGTTACTATAAGCGTAGAAAGTGATAGTATAAATTCTACAAACAAGCTCTTCGATTCAGACGAAATAAATATTTCAAGAAAAATTATTAAAAATGAAGGATCCACCTACTCCGTGAACGGAAAAGAACTTCGTCAAAGAGATGTACAAATCATGTTTGCAGACCAATCTATTGGATCAAGATCTAACGCTATAGTAAATCAAGGTCAGATTGGTAAAATTATTAACTCTAAACCAATAGATAGAAGAAAAATTTTAGAAGAAGCTGCAGGTATTTCAGGGGTACACGCAAGAAGGCACGAAACAGAATTAAAACTTAGAGCTACTGAAGTAAACTTAGAAAAATTAAATGATATTTTAGATTCTGAGAAGTTGAGACTAAAAGAACTATTTAAACAGTCATCTCAAGCCAAGAACTATAAACGTATTTCTGATAAAATTAGAGAGTTAGAAGCTAAGATTCTTTACCAAAAATGGAATATAGCACAAAACAACCTGAAAAATAATGAAGAAGAACTTAAAAACTGTTCTATTCAAGTTACTAAGTTAACAAAAAGTACAGAAGCCTTTTATAATAATAAATTGAAAATAGAAAAACTTCTTCCGAACCTTAGATCAAAAGAACAAGAGATTATTAACAAACATAACAAACTCGAAATTGAAGAAAAACTTCTAGATTCAGAATCAGAAAAAATACTTGAAAACAAAAATACTATTAAAGAAAATATTAATAATCTAGAAATTGAAATTAAAAAAGAAAATGAAATTAAAATTAAAACTTTAAATCAAATTAATGAGTTACAAAATATATTAAAAAATATTCCCGATGATGATACTCAAAATAACAAACTAGAAAAAATTACTAAAAGTTTGGAGATTACAAAAAAGGAAGAAGAGAATATTAATCGTTTATTAAATGATGCAAAAAGAAAAAAATCTGAGAATCTGTCAACTAGAGAAAACATGCATCTTCTAAAAATTAAAGCTAATTCAAATTTAAATAATATGAGAGAAAAAAATCAAACATACTCCTCAGAACTTAGCAAAAAAGATAATATTACTAAACTAAAAAAAAATATAGTAGAAGCAAACAAAAATATTCATGAATTTGTAAATAATTTAGATAACTACGAACAAAAGGAATCTTTAGAATATAAGAATATTGATTTCAACCTAAAAAGTATTAATTTTTTAAAATCTAAACAATTAAATAAAGAGAATCATTTACACGACCAACAAAGAAATTTAGACAAAGCTATAACCTCTAAAAATATATTAAATGGCTTGATACTAAATAATAACAATAATTCAATAATTAATCTGCTTTCATACCCTGATGACTTAGAAAAAGCAGTGGAAGCATGCTTAGGGCATGGTTTAAAGGCTACATTAGATGAAGGACCAATTCAATGGAGAAAAATAAAAATAGATAATATTTTTCCATTTCCTAAGAAAATTATAAAACTTAGCAACTATTTTAAAGGAATAGAAGAAATAAAAAATATTCTAGACTCAACGGGAATAGTTTCCTCAAGAGAAGAAGGTGATATTCTTCAAACAAACCTTAAACCAGGGCAACAACTGGTTACTAAAGAGGGTGATTTATGGAGGTGGGATGGATATAAACATACATCAGAAGCTCAAACTCCTGCAGAACAAATGCTCAAACATAAACGTGAACTTAAAGAAATAGGACAAAAAATCACAAAATTAGAAGGAGATATAAGAAATATTAGTTTACATGTAGAAAACATCAAAGAAAATATTAAATTATTACAAGATCAGAACATTAAAAAAGAAAAAAATCTCTCAAACATTAGAGTTGAAAAGAAAAATATAGCTCAGAGAATAGAATTAGAAAAACAAGTAATATCAAATTATACTATTGAAGAAAATATTATCAATACAGAATTATCTATGGTTAAATCTTCTATATCAGAAAATGAAATCACTATAAATTTGATAAATAATGAAATTAAACAAATTGAAACTGAAGAAAAACAGCTTATTGAACAAAAATTTTTAAATAATGAAGTTTTAAAATTAGAAAAAATACATAAAACAAAGAGCTCGGAATTAAGTCAAATTTTATCAGTTTATCATCAAACCCTTAACGAAGTTAATAATAAAAAAACTAGGTATAGTTCTCTTAATCAAGAGTTAAAGAGATATGAAGAACAAGTAATTAATATCTCTGAAAGACTAGCATATTTGGAGACAAGCAAGGAAAAAAATTATCGCAGTTTGTTAAACTTAAAAGAACTACCAACTATGATAAAAAATAAAAAAGCTAATATTCTAAAACAAATAAACGACATCAATACAAAAAAACAAGCTGTATTAAAAGAATTACATACACATGAAAATCTATATAAAAAAGTGTCAAATCATTACATTAACGAAAATGAGACATTAACAGAATCTAGAGAAAAAAGAGCACGCCAAGAAGGGCTTTATGAACAATCTCAACTACAGATAATTAATAATAAGGAAAGAATAAAGGAAAAGTTAAATCTTGAACCAGAAGATCTCATAAAAATATTTAAATTTACTGTGGATCAGTTACCCGATATAGAAGATAGTGAATATAATCTTGAAAAATTGATTTTAAAACGCGAAAGAGTGGGCCCTGTTAATCTTGTAGCTGAAAAAGATGCCTCAGAACTAGAAATCAAACTCGAAGAAATAGAAATCGAGAGAGATGAGCTTATTACAGCAATTAATAAATTACGCGGAAGCATAGGTTCAATCAATAAAGAATCTAGAAATAGACTCCTAAATGCTTTTGATTTAGTTAATAGCCATTTTAAAGAAAAATTTACACAATTATTTGGAGGTGGAGAAGCTTATCTAAAATTAGAAGGCTCAGATGATCCCTTAGAAGCTGGATTAGAATTGATGGCTTCGCCTCCAGGAAAAAAACTACAACAACTGGATTTACTTACCGGAGGGGAAAAAGCTATTACTGCATTAGCATTAATTTTTTCTGTATTTCTCACTAAACCATCTCCAGTATGTATTTTAGATGAAGTAGATGCTCCTTTAGATGACAGCAACGTTGATAGATTTTGCAACCTCATAGATGAAATTACTAAAAAGGCTAAAACTAGGTTCTTAATAGTGACTCACCATAGACTAACAATGGCCAGAATGGATCGATTATACGGAGTAACTATGAATGAACCTGGTGTTTCTCAGCTAGTTTCAGTGTCTCTAAGAGATGCAGAATACATTAAAGCCGCTGAATAAAAATATAAATTTTTCTATTCTCTGTAATTTACTTTTTGTTTCTACTAAATTTTGATATAAAGTTTACGTATGAATAATAGGGAAAAAATTAAAGATTTAAAAAGATCTCTTAGTAAATTATCTAAATCTATAGATGAATTAAAAACTGATGATAAAGAAGAAATTTCCGAATCACTGCCGGAAAATAACTACAAAGGGTTTGCCCAGGCGTTTAGGATTGTCTCAGAACTTTTTGCTAATTTACTAGTGGGAGCATCGATAGGTTGGACTTTGGATTATTTTTTAGATACAAAACCTATTTTATTAATAATTTTTTTGATTATTGGATTTATTTCGGGTATTTACACATCATACAAATCTGCCATGAATTGGCAGAAATAAAAATGTTTAATAATTAAGCAGGTTTATAAATTGGCTGAAAAACATTCTCCACTAGATCAATTTTCCATACATAGAATTTTTGGAGAAATCAAAATTGGTGAGATAGATGTATCTTTTACTAATTCTTCACTAATGATGATAATAGTACTTGTACTATTAAATGTTTTTTTACTTCTTGCTACTAGAAAAAAATCTATAGTTCCAGGTAAATTACAATGTCTTGCAGAGATGTCATATGAAATGATTTTTAATACAACCAGAGATAATTTAGGTAGCAACGGGATGAAATTTTTTCCATTCATCTATTCTTTATTTATGTTTATCTTGTTATGTAACATATTAGGTCTTGTTCCCTATAGTTTTACTGTCACTAGTCATATTATTGTCACTTTTGCTATTGCTTTCAGCATATTCTTATTTGCTACGGTATTAGGGTTTATAATGAATGGACATAAATTCCTAAGATTGTTTTTACCAAAAGGTGTCCCTATATATTTAGCACCTCTTTTGGTTCCTATAGAAATTGTATCTTATATTTCTAGACCCATAAGTCTTGCAGTTAGACTTGCTGCTAATATGATGGCAGGCCATACTATGATTAAAGTTTTTGCTGGATTCGTTGTAGCTTTGGGAGTTTTTGGAGTAGCCCCATTTTTGTTTATTATTTTATTATATATTCTTGAAACTGTAATTGCATTTCTTCAAGCATATGTTTTCGCTGTATTAACATGCTTATATTTAAACGATTCTTTTAACCCTAGTCATTAATAAATTATAAAGGAGATATAAAATGGAAATAGAATCTGCAAGACTAATAGGAGCTGGTTTGGCTACCATAGGAGTTGCTGGAGCAGGAGTAGGTATAGGAATTATCTTTGGTCAGTATGTTTCTGGATCAATGAGAAATCCGGCAGCAGCACCTAAAGTATTTGGGAACGTTCTTCTTGGATTCGCACTTACGGAAGCTGTGGCTCTCTATGCATTGGTTATGGCATTTCTTATAATGTTTGGATAGAAGTCATTATTAAATAGAATTAGGATATAGTTATGCCTCAAATGGTTATACCAGATTTTATGCCTCAAATAGTTTGGCTATGCATTGTTTTTCCGCTTTTGTATTTAAGTATGAAATTTATAGCCCTACCTAGAATTACAGATATCATCTCAACTAGAGAAGAAAAAATAAGAAATGATATAAATAAGGCAGAAGAAATAAGAAATAAAATTGAACTAGCTAACAATCAACTCCAAAGTCTAGTTAATGAGGCCAACAATCAAATTAAAGATATAGTGAAACAAATTGAATCGGATAGTCACAAAGAAGCAGAAAAAAAATTAGAAAAAGCCCGAAAAGAATTAAATCTTAAATTTGATAAAAAGAAATCTGATATTGAAAAAGATATAAAATTATTTCAAAAAAATATTGACTCTATTGCTCATGAAGCTACCGAAAAGATTTTAAAAAAAATACTATATAAAACAAATGATCCATCGATGATCAAACATGAGATAACAAAAGAAAAAGAAAGATTAACGAATGACTGATTTATTTCATGATTCTTCTTTTTGGGTACTGATAGCGTTTATAATTTTTATTACTTTAGTATCAGTTAAAGCTAGATCTAAGATCAATGATATATTAGAGGGTCGAGCATTATTAATTAAAAATAAAATTGAAGAATCTGAAAAAGCACTTCAAGAAGCTCAAGTTCTGCTCAAAGAAAGTCAACTCGCTATTAAAAATTATAAAAATAATTCAAAAAATATTATCTCTACTGAAAAACAAAAAGCATTAGATAAGTCAAAAATTTATCTAGATAAAATTGAGGAAGATATCAAAAGAAAAGAAATGTTAATAGATAAAGAAATAGAATATTTACAACATAACGTTAAGGCTTCTATTAAAAGACAAATACTAGAAATTACTATTAATTCTGTTCAAAATTTAATATCTAATACTAAAAACATTCAAGCTTCAGAAATGATATTTAAAAGGTTCTTAGAAAAAATTCCTGATACAATTTCTAATTCATCTTATAAAAAAAATTAGTCCAAACTAGTCCAACGTAAATTTAACGATCTCCCAGCATGTACTTCATCTAACCTTAACCAAGGTGCTTTTTGTGGGGAATTAAGAAATTTTTTTATATTTCCTAGTTGGACTTGTTCAAAAAGTTTTATAAAGCTATCACAAAATAAATCTAAAGTTTCTTTGTTTTCACTTTCAGTTGGCTCTATTAACAAAGCACCTTTCACTACAAGAGGAAAGTACATTGTAGGTGGATGGAATCCTTCATCGATCAATGCTTTAGAAAAATCAAGTACTGTGACACCTGAACCTTGAAGGAATGTTTCATCAAATAAACATTCATGCATACATTTTCCTGGATATGTAGGTTTGATTACTTTAGAAATTCTACTTCTAATATAATTAGCATTTAGTATAGAAGTTTCGGAAACTTTTTTAAGACCATTCTTCCCATGACTGAGGCAAAATGTTAAAGCCCTTACAAAAGTTCCCATCTGACAATGAAATGCTCTCATTCTACCAAAACTTTTATCAGACGAACTAATATTCTCAACTATATCATATTTTTCTTTTTTAAATTTTATATAAGGAACTGGGGCATACTGAGCCAACTCTTTTGATAAAACTGTAGGACCAGCACCAGGCCCGCCTCCTCCATGAGGAGTAGAAAATGTTTTATGCAAATTTATATGCATAGCATCAATACCCAAATCAGCAGGTTTAATTTTTCCAACTATCGCGTTAAAATTAGCCCCATCACAATATAAATATGCCCCTACTGAATGAACTGCTTCAGCAATTTGAAGAATATCTTTTTCGAATACACCGCAAGTATTAGGATTTGTTATCATTACAGCTGCAATATTTTCGTTAAGCTTTTTCTTTAAACTAACCAAATCAATTCTACCATAATGATCTTCAGAAATCTTTTCTGTATTAAATCCGCAGAATGCTGCTGACGCAGGATTTGTTCCGTGAGCAGATTCAGGAACAAGCACTAATGATCTTGAAGAATTTCTATCTTCTAAGGCTGATTTAATCGATAAAAGACCACACAATTCTCCATGGGCGCCAGCTGCTGGTCCAATAGATACGAACGGCATTCCAGTTAATTCTTTTAACCATTCTTGTAATTCATAAATTACCTCTAGAGCACCCTGAACACTTGATAATGGCTGAAATGGGTGTATGTCCTTTATACCAGGTAATCGTGCTATTTTTTCATTTAATCTAGGATTATGCTTCATCGTGCATGAACCTAAAGGATAAAAACCAGTATCTATTGAAAAATTGTTTCTACTTATACGCGTATAGTGTCTTACTACTTGAGGCTCAGAAAGATCAGGTAAGCCTGTTGTATTCCTTATAGAACAATTTCCTAACCTAGTTTTATTTAATTTTATATCAGGTAAATCCACCCCTATTCTTCCTTCTTTACCCTGTTCAAAAATTAAAGGCTCGTAATTATCTAATGCTGATTTTAATATTTTTTTTTCGTAGTTCATTTGCAATAATCCTTTAATAACTTAACTAATATGCTTACATCCATATCGGTGTTTAATTCTGTTGAAGTTATCAAGAGTATGTGTTTACTATAAAACTTGGGTGAAGCTAATCTACTAATAGGTAATCCAGCCATTACTCCCTTTTCAGCTGCATATTTTACAAATTCATCAGCATTAGTAGGCAACTTAATAGTGAATTCATTAAAAAAAGAACTATTTAATATTTCTATATTTTTAATAGAAATAATTGCATCATATAAATAGTTAGCTCTTTCATGATTAAAAGCAGCTAGTCTTCTTATCCCAGTATCACCTAAAAGTGAAAGGTGTACAGAAAACGCCAATGCACATAATCCAGAGTTAGTACATATATTACTAGTTGCCTTTTCTCTTCTTATATGCTGCTCTCTGGTATTAAGAGTTAATACCCATCCTCTCTTGCCATTTTTGTCAATTGTTTCTCCAGCTATCCTTCCTGGCATCTGGCGTACATATTTCTTATGAGTAGAGAATAGCCCCACATAAGGTCCTCCAAAGGATAATCCTACTCCTAAAGATTGACCTTCACATACTACTATATCGGCTCCACTATTCCCTGGAGGATCTATTAAGCCCAGTGATAAAATCTCACTAATACAGACTATCAACAAGGCTCCATATTCTTGGCACTTTTTTGATATTTTAGTATAATCACCCACACTTCCAAAAAAATCGGGATTCTGGATAACAACACAAGTAGTTCTATCATCAATATTATTTAAAATATCACTTAAATTATCTTCAAAAATTCCGGGACTAGGTTTCTTTATTCTTACTAATTTTATATTCAAAGGATTGATAAAAGTTTGTATGGTTTCTATCCATTGAGGATGAACACCTTCAGAAATTACAATTTTACCTCTTTTTGTTATTCTAGTAGCCATTAAAACAGCTTCAGCACTTGCAGTAGAACCGTCATACATTGATGCATTAGCAATCTCCATGCCGGTCAACATTGCTACCTGGGATTGAAACTCATATAAAGATTGTAATGTTCCTTGGCTAATTTCTGGTTGATACGGTGTGTAAGAAGTAAGAAATTCTCCGCGTTGAATAATATGATCTACTGCAGCAGGAATATGATGATGATAAGCACCACCACCAATAAAGAAAGGTACTTCATTAGCTGATATATTCTTCTTTGATAAATTATTCATATACCTTTCTACATCTATCTCAGACATATGATCAGACAAATCAAATTTTACGTTTTTAATCACCTTACTAGGAACATCAGTGTAGAGCTCGTCAATTTTCTTAACACCTATTTCCAACAACATGTTTTTTATATCTTCATTATTATGTGGTAAATATCTCATATTTCTATTCCAAACTAGAACAAAAGCTTTGATACTCATTCAAAGACATCAAATTATTCATATCTTCAAAATTATTAATCTCTATTTTTACAAACCACCCTTCATTTTCAGGGTCGTTATTAATTATTTGAGGTTCATTTATTATACTTTCATTGACTGCAATAACTTTGCCAGAAACGCCACTATACACTTCACTAGCTGCTTTAACAGATTCGACTACAGCTATCTCATCACCTATAGAACAATCTTTACCTATTTCAGGTAGCTCAACAAAAACTATATCTCCTAACTGCTTTTGTGCATAATCAGTTATTCCTATTATAGCTTTTTTATCTTTTTCTATGCTTATCCATTCATGTTCTTTCGTGTACAATTTATCATTCATTATCTTTCCTTTTTTTATTATGATATTTATGTTCTACGAACGGCAAATCAACCTTTGTTATTTTTACGATTTTTTTTCTTATACTCACAAATAATTCTTCCTTTTCATCCCATTTGGAATCGATTAATCCCATACATATAGATTTATCCAAAGTGGGAGAAAAACAGCCACTGGTTATATATCCTCTCTTTATTCCCAAGTTGTTTTTAACTTCCATACCATGTCTAGCAATACACTTTTCATTAATGTTAAAGCCATATCTCTTAAGAAAAGGTCTATTTAAAATATTATTTTTAATAGATCTCGCTCCATAAAAATTTTCTAATTGAATTCGTTTTTTATCAAAAACCCAAGAAAGTCCTGATTCAATAGGATTAATTTCTTCATTAATTTCGTTTCCATAAAGACATAATCCAGCTTCTAACCTTAAGCTGTCTCGTGCTCCTAACCCTATTAGTTTTAATTCTTTATATTCTAATAATATAGAAACTATTCTATATATCCCATCTCTAATACTAATAATTTCAAATCCATCTTCCCCTGTATAACCTGTTCGACTAATTAGATATTGAAATGATTCATTAATATATTCACCTATCTCCATAAACTTCAACGCATCACTGTTAGAAAAGATTTTTTTTATAACCATCTCGGATTTTGGGCCTTGAATAGATATTTGTGCTGTATCTCTTAATTCCTTATATAATAATCCTGGTATATCAGATAAAAGATTATTTACAGCTTTCATTCTTGATGCATTGACAACCAATAAAATTGTATTTTTTAATTTATAAACTAGTAAATCATCTATAATATTTCCTGATTTGTTTATTAAGACAGAATATTTAACTCGCCCTAATTTCATATTTTTAATATCAATCGGAATAATATTTTCTAATTGCTTAGTACTTATAGGATCTACTTCTATCCTACCCATATGTGAGACATCAAATAAACCAACTTGGGATCTAACATGATTATGTTCCTGAATAATACCAGTATAATATAGGGGTAATTTCCATCCAGCAAAGTTAATCATAGAAGCATTAAAACTATTGTGAATATCATAAAGTGGTGTTAGTTGGATTTGTGCTTTAACATCTTTATTCATAACGAACCTCATGTTGAGCTAGTACAACTCTCATAGGTCCCATCTGTCCTTTTTGCCTGAGAGATTCACGATTAATATAAAACCGCTTACTCCTTCGGCGAACCAAAAATCATATGGTCACTTTCCAGATTTTTAAAACTATTACGGTCCTTTTTGCCTGAGAGTTTCCGAGACCTTCTTGCTCCTTCGGCTCTAGCCTTACCTAGTATCTCCCGAAATAATTGACACAATTTTAAGTGACTGAAAAATAAAGTCAATAAACATAGACTATTTTTTTATGAAACCAAGCAATAGAATAGAATTTTCTGAACTAATTTTTTTATTAGGAATTCTTATATTTATCTGCTTGTCGTTAAGCACAAAGCGTTTCATGGAAGTTTCTATGTTAAAATTTAAATCTAATTTTTTCTTTACTATAATATTATTTTTTTTATCTATAAGAGCCAACACGTATTGAAAATTTTCAACCTCTTTTATTTTCGTATTCTCTTCTACAGTCACTACAAAAGAGATTTCTAAAAGAATTGTAGTAAATAAGATAGAATTATCATGAATTTCATCTCCAAATAATTCACCAATTAATGAAACCTCTTCAGATGATGAATCTGAGTATTCTGTATAACAGTTCCAACTTATACTATTAAACTTAACTAAATAATTTAATCCCTGACTTTTGTTTTCTTTGTATAGCTCATCTAATTCTTTAATTATTTTTATTTTTGGGCATTCTATTTCCTCTCTTTCTCCAAATGTTTTAGAATAATATTCAGAGGTTTCAGAGGTTATTGTATCAGATACGCCACATCCCTTAAAAATGAATAAAGAAACAATTATAAATAAAATTTTTATTCTTCGATCTAATAACAAAAGCATTTTATTCCTTTTATTTATATATTGTAATATTTCTCATTTATAATTAATTATTAAATTAAATCAAATTTTAGAGAAAAATAATTTATGGCAATTTTTACTAAACTATCTAATACAGATATAAAATCTTTTTTTAACAAATATGATATACCATTAGTTTTAGAATACGAACCTATATATCAGGGGATACAGAACACAAACTACTTAATAAAAACAAAAGAGAAAAAATATATACTGACAATCTTTGAAGATAAAAATATTTCAAAAAACTTACAATTTTTTCTAAACTTGCTGCATCACCTTAGTGAAGAAAATTTTTGTAATCCCTTCCCATTAAAAAACTATAAAGGAAAGGATTTTGATATAATAAATAACAAACAAGCTGCCATCTTTAGTTTTATAGAGGGAGAATATCTTAAGCTTTCTAAACCTGAGCACTTATTACTATTAGGTGAAATTACAGCAAAATTGCACCTTAAAACTAAAAATTTTAAACATAAAAAGAAAAATGATTACTCTTATAAATATTGGCAAATAAATACTCAAAAATTATCTAATTATATTGAAGAGAAACAACAAGGTCTAACTAATTTAATTATAAAAGACCTAAATACTTTTAAAAATCTACGTTATACCAATATACCTAAGGGAATTATTCATGCTGACTTATTTCCAGACAATGTGCTATTTAAAAATAATAAAATATCAGGAGTACTGGACTATTATTATTCATGTGAAGATCACTTGATAATAGATTTAGCTATAATAATTATATCATGGTGTTTTTATGAAGATCCTAATAAAAAAATTAAAATTGATAAAATTAAAATAAAACATTTATTAAAAGGATATAATAAAATAAAAAGAATTAACCATTTAGAATTGGAACTACTAAATGTATATTGTAAAATGTATTCTATTAGATTTTTTCTAACCAGGATGCTAGATGCACAATTAAGCCATGATCCAAACATAGTTACTACAAAGAAACCTGAGGAATTTATAAAAAAGTACTTATATTTGACAAATTATAATATGAAATTAAATGATTTAACATAATTATGAAAAATGATAACGAAATTTTCATATGGACAGATGGTGCTTGTTCGGGAAACCCTGGCCCTGGAGGATGGGGTGTTCTAATAAAAAATAAAAATCTTTCTCAAAAATTTAATGGGGGAGAACCAAATACTACTAATAATAGAATGGAATTAATGGCAGTAATTAAAGCATTAGAAAATGTAAAATTTAATTCTAAAATAAAGATATACACGGATAGCCAATATGTAAAAAACGGAATAACTATATGGATTACAACTTGGAAAAACAAAAATTGGAAAACAAGTTCTAATAAAGAAGTCAAGAATAGAGACCTATGGGAAAAGTTAGACAAACTAGTTAGTCATTATGATATTCGATGGGAATGGATCAGAGGACATTCTGGTAATATTGAAAATGAAATAGCTGACCAATTAGCCAGATCAGCTATTTCTAAATAGTATATATAAAACAGTTTATTATTTTTTCTTTAGTTGCTCCAGTATACTTTCTACATTTGATACCGCAAACGCTCCAGGCTCTTCTATAGCTAAATGCGTTATTGTACAATTATCTATTATCATTGCAAACCTCTGTCCTCTAATCCCTAATCCAAATTTAGAGCCATCAAATGATAATCCTATTTTTTCTGAGAAATTTCCATTTCCATCGGCTAAAAGTGTTACTTTTCCTTTAGCATTCTGATCCTTTTCCCATGCCTTCATTACAAAAGCGTCATTTACTGCAATGCATATGATTTCATTTACCCCTTGATCCTTTATATCTTGATAGCCCTCAACATATCCAGGAAGATGCTTAGCCGAGCAAGTCGGTGTGAAAGCTCCAGGAACAGAAAAAAGTACAACCTTTTTATTTTTTAAGTAGTCTTCAATATGTACATCATTAATCCCTTGTTCATCCAAACGTTTTAAAGTCCCTGAAGGAATTTTATCACCAACAGATATAGTCATTCATTTTCTCCTTATTTCTTAATATGAATTGCATTCTTCTAGAATATGAATAATATTCAACAATTATTTCTAGATATCTTATATAACAAACTATCTAGCATTTAAAACATTATTTTTTAATGCACCTACTGTTAAAATTTCAGATAATAAAATACCTTTTCTTGCCTTTGGACCATAAATTACATTTAAAGGGATGCCATACCTTTGCCAGCTCGACAAGAATGATGAAATATTTTTATCTTCCTTTGTCCAGTCACCTCTCATTAGTATAATGCCTTGAGATTCTAGTAAATTTATAGTTTTTTTATTATCTAATACTAACATCTTATTCAACTTACAGGTAACACACCAATCTGCCGTGATATCTACAAAAACTATATTGCCTTCATTGACTAATTCTCCAATTGATTGTTCATTAAATTTTATCCAGTTCAAAGCATCAGTATTTTCATTGGATTGTAAAAATTTTTCCTTAGAGAAATCATAAAAGTATATTGAGCCTGAAGACAGGAATAATAGCATAGTAAAGATCAAGGTTCTTACTAATTTTTTATTAGAAAAAACAAATATAAGCACAGAAGTTGTAACTATTATAAAAAATACATGCCATGAACTTGATAATTTCAATACAACGCTTAACAACCAAATTGCAGTCATAACCAAACCTAATCCCAGTAAAAAATTAAGTTTTTTAATCCATTTTCCAGGCTTGGGAAGATAATCTATTAAATTAGGAGAAATAAAAAATAATAGATATGGTATAGACATTCCTATTCCTAAAAATAGAAAAATAAGCATTATGTTGTACAAATTAGATGATATTGCATACCCTACAGCCGTTCCTAAAAAAGGAGCACTGCATGGCGTTGCTAATAATGTAGCAAAGGCTCCTTCTAAAAAAGCAGTTCCTTTTTCTCTATATCTTAAATATTTATCTATCTTTGTATAAATTGAACTGGGTAACCCAAATTGAAATAAACCGAATAAGTAAGCAGAAAAAAACAAAACAACCACCGCTAAAAATGAAACAAACATAGGTTGTTGGAATTGTATTCCCCACCCTATTGTTTTTCCCATAAATTTGAGAAAAATAGTAAAGAATGCTATGACTAAAAACGAGAATATTATTCCCAAGGATGTATACAAAAAATTATATTTAATTACATATTTAGAAATATTTTTTACAGAAATAAATCTTGAAACTTTTAAAGATAAAACTGGGAATACGCATGGCATGAAATTTAGAATAAATCCCCCAAGCAAGGCAATAAGAATCATAATAAAAAAATTAGGATTATTTTTTGTGATAATACTTAATTCATTATAGACGGCTAAATTACCCTTAGATAAGGTTATACCTAAGTTTTTATATCCATTATTATCATTCAATTGATCTTTAAAGATGTTTATATCAGCTAAAATTCTATTTTTGTTACCTGTCTCAATATTTTTTATTGTATTAATTTTTAGAATTTTTCCTTCTTGCTTTTCTAGAAAGAGGTTTAGCGTTCCATCAGGAAAAGGAATGTTTCTTTCCAAATCTAATCTAAAGTCACTATCAGATATTTGATATAATGAAAATTTATTTATACCTGTTTCTTTTGGACCCAAAGGAATCTCAGATAATTTTTTTTCTAAAACATGAGAAAATTCACTATCAAAAGCATCTCCCTCCACAATAGTTAAATCTAAATCTGTTTCCATAGGTATGCAGATAGTTTTACATACTTGAAAAGATAACTTTCCTTTTAAAATAGCGGGATTATCCGGATTATTCTTTGTAAGGCTTATAGGGAAAAATACTTTATTAAAATATACGTTAGTAACAATTTTATCAGTTTCATTAATTTTTACTGGCACAGGCCACTTAATTTCATAATTCTCTATATTATGTGATTTTGATAGATCTAAAGATGGAGGAGAACCTGAATCCCCAGGACTTTTCCAATATATTTTCCAATCTTGATCTAAAATAAATTCTAAACCTATATAGGAAGGGTTATAATTATTAAGACCACTATTGGGATATACTAGTTGAACTTCTACCATTTCATCTTTAAATAGATCAACGGTTTCAGCATAGCAAAATGGAATAATAAATATATTTAATATAAATATAAACATTATAGGAAGATTAATAATTTTAATATTAGTTTGCACAGATGCCTCAAATATCCTGTTATTTAAGATGTTCTTCAGCTAATTTTGAATAAAGAATATGATCTCTCCAATCGTCATTAATCTTCATGCACTTTCTTATAAGACCTTCTTCCCTAAAGTTTAACTTTTGTAACAAATTTCTTGATCTCTTGTTCTCAGGTAACGTGTAAGCTTGAACTCTATTAAATTTCATTTGTTCAAACAAAAACGGAAGTATTGCCATCATAGCTTCATTCATATAACCCTGATTGGTAAATTCTTCCCCAAGCCAATAGCCAATATTAGCTGTTTGACTTATACCTCTTTGAACATTAGATATATTTATTCCTCCTAATAAAACATCTTGTTCAAAATCAAAACAAAGAAAAGCATATGCCTGGTCATTAATTGCTTTAACTTTTTGCATTCTTAGTTGTCTCATATAAGCTGATTTAGTACAATCAGCTAATGACCATGAAGGCTCCCATTCTTTTAAAAAATCATATGAATTTCGCCTTAAATTAACCCAGCTTCTCCAATCTTTTCTTTTGGGAGATCTAATGTATGTTCTTGAAGCTATAATGTGTTGACTTGGGAAACGTCTTGTAATAGTTCTTGCTAATTTTCTGAGACGACCACTTTTAAAAGTATTAGTTTTTATTCTATTATAAGAACCCATTATTGCTATTATCCTCCAATAGACTTTACTAATGCTTTTAGAGATGAAGGTTGATTATCTAAAGTATAAAATTTTTCTTCTAAATCAAATAATCTCATAAATTTTTTTGGAACCTTAGGAGCAATATCTAGTGCTCTTTCAACAGCATATTTAAATTTTATTGGATGTGCAGTTGCAAGTGATACAAGCGGAATATTATCAATATTCTTGATCTCAAGCGCCCCTAATCCAACTGCAGTATGAGGATCTACAATAATTTTTTCATTTTGATAAATATCTCTTATTATTTTTAATGTTTGTTTATCATTAATACTAAAACCCATAAATATATTTTTTATACTATTAAGTTCATTTTTTTTAATTTTTATATAGCCTTGCGAAGAGAATTTTTCCATATGAGCAGAGACTGCTTTACAATCGCACTTACAAATCTCATACAATAGTCTTTCAAAATTACTTGCCACCTGTATATCCATAGAAGGGCTAAGAGTAGGCACAACATTTGAAGTTTTATAAATACCTGTTTGAAAAAAATTTGCTAAAATATCATTACTATTTGTAGCAACCAGAATCTTATTTATGGGTAGTCCTATTTTTTTTGCAATAAAACCTGCATAGGCATCTCCAAAGTTCCCAGTAGGAACAGAAAAATTAACCTTGATATTATTAGTTGCATTATTTATTTTTAATACCGCATAAAAATAATATACAACTTGTGCTAATACTCTTGCCCAATTAATAGAGTTTATAGAAGCCAAATTAAACTGTTTATTAAAATTTAGATCTTTAAATAATGCTTTTACTATTGCTTGACAATCGTCAAAATTTCCTTTTATAGCAATATTATAAACGTTTTTAGCTTCCACTGTAGTCATTTGCTTTCTCTGAAAATCACTTATTCTACCTTGAGGATGCAATATAAAAAGTCTAACATTTTTCTTGTTTTTAAAAGCTTCGATAGCAGCTGAGCCTGTATCTCCTGAAGTTGCCCCTAAGATATTTGTGTTCTTATTATCTGCATATAAAAATTTATCAAAAACCCCTCCTAATAACTGAAGAGCAAAATCTTTAAAAGCTAAAGTAGGTCCATGAAACAACTCTAGTATAAATTTATTTTTTCTTAATTCTAATAATGTAGCAGCATCATCACCTAAAAAATTACTATATGCCTTATATGCGATTTCAAGTATCTCTGATTTATTTAAATCTTCCCCTGTAAATTCACTTATAACTTCTGCTGATAATTCCGCATAATTCATTGTTTTCATAGAATCTAATTTTTTTTTGTTAAATTTAGGAAATTTATGAGGAACAAATAAACCTCCGTCCTCAGCTAGACCTTCTAACGTAACTTGCTTAAAACTTTTCTCTTCTCCCTTTTTAAAAATTCCCCTAGTCGAAATATATTGCAATCTTAACTCCTATAAAAATCAAGCTTTATAAATATAAATTAATTAATATATTATGTCTTTTGTTTATCAAATGTATATAAATTTAGGGTCATTAATATAGAAAGCGAAGTAAATAATATAACTGCTAGAGATTGATGAATGATAGCAGAAAAAATACTTACACCTGAATAAATAACTAATCCACCTACACAGATTTGTATAAAAACTAATGCAATAGGTAATTTAAACAAATACATAATGAAAGAATTATTTTTAATACGATATTTGTATATAGAAAATAATAATATTAAAAGTACAGATAAGATTGCAAATATTCTATGCAAGATGTGTATTGTCTTATGAAAATTTAAAGAACTAGGGATTAGATCGTCATTACACAGAGGCCAGCTTCCACAAGCTAGTGCAGAACCACTTTTTGAAACAATAGCTCCTAAAATCATAGTAATAAAAACAACCAATAAAGAATTTAATAACCAAAAAGAGTGTATAAAAGAAATTTTGTTAGTTAACACGATGTTAAATTGTGCAGATATTATAAAAACTCTAATAGCTAGAAATAAAAGAATTAATGCTAAAGAAAGGTGTAAGGAGACAGACCAAGAGGAATTCTTATCAATCACGGTAAGCCCCCCTAATATGCTTTGAAGTAAAACTAAAAAACCTATAAAAATTATATTCTTTTTGAATTTTTTATACGGACTATGAATAATGCTTTTTACAAATAATACTACGACTAAAGGGGCAATTATTAAAGCAGCATTTAGTCTATGACTCCATTCGAGCATAATTTGATAGTAAAAAAAGTTTACATTATCCATAGATGCCAATCTTTCTTTAAACGGAAACCATAACCCATAACACAAGGGCCAATCAGGACAAGAAAGACCTGAATCAGTAATTCTAACTAATGCACCTAAAGTAATTTGTAAAACTACTGCTAATACCAATAGAAACAAAATAATTGAAAAGTTTGAAAGATTTTTCATTTTTATAAATTCTTGTTCCAAAATATTCTCACTATTATAAATAGAACTATTGCCAATGAAAACCAAGTCAAAGCGTATTGAAAGTGATTGTTGGGAATACTATTATACCTGTATTGTCCTGCTACAGGAAATTTACCAGAGTTATTACTTTTTCCTTCAAAAACAATAAATTCTAATAAAGGAAGATCAACATATTTCTTTATTTCTTCAATGTTTACATAATACCATTCACCTTTATTGACATTATTTTCGGGTGTAAAATAACTTTTATAATCTGGCAAATGAATAATTCCTTCTATCCTAACAGAAGCTGAGTATCCCTTCTTTAAATAATCTGCATAATTTCTCTCAGGGATAAATCCTGTATTAACTAAAACCCAACCATATTTTGTTTTCATAGGAACAATCACATGACGGCCTACTTTTCCTTTATAAACTCTTGAAAGAATGGTTAAATTTGAATCGTATAAGAAATTTCCTTCTAATTTGATTTTCCTACTTTTATATTTTTTAATATTTTTAATAATAGGATAGCTTAGATCAATTAATGGCAAAGATGCTTGTTCCGATATTTGCTTAAGTAAAGATTTTTTCCATATCAGTCTTTCTAGTTGCCAAGTACCAAGGGAAAGTAAAATTATAAACGATAAGGAAAAGCTTATTATTAAATTTAATAGTTTGGAACTATACAATTTTTTATCCTATTCTTCTCTTTTATAAGAAAGATATATAAACAAATATTTAAATATTCTTAGAAAAATTATTGAAAAAAATATAGTTACCGGAATCCAAATCAATATATGCAAATAAAAATTAGGTTGAAAATTTATTTCTACTAATAAAACGCCAGTTCCGATAATAACACTACTTAAGAACATGGAAAACCAAATAGCAGCATCTCCCAAATCCATATTGCCTATATTGACCCCACAACTTGGACATTCATTTATTACATTAAGTATACCTATAAATATTTTTTCACTAGAGCAATGGGGACACAACCCTAGTAAGCATTTAACTAATAGTGACCTCTTAATTAATTTTTTAGTGGACAGTGCCGCCTAATCCTCCCCACCAATAGATTGCAAAAAACAGAAATAGCCAGACAACATCCACGAAATGCCAATACCATGCGGCTGCTTCAAAACCAAAATGATGATCTGGTTTAAAGTGCCCTGCTAATGATCTT
>CAZNVN010000001.1:30576-55908 GCA_964576635.1 uncultured Rhodospirillaceae bacterium | reverse complement strand
TTGAAAAGGTTAAATTAATGGCGGAGGAGATGGGATTCGAACCCACGATACAGTTTCCTGTATACACGCTTTCCAAGCGTGCGCCTTCGACCGCTCGGCCACCCCTCCAAATTTTTATTTCCTAAGAATAGCACCAAAATCTTTATTTAATTTATTTACTATCAAATTTGAAATTTCTAAAATCTGTTTGTCTTTTAGTGTTTCGTTTAAAGGCTGTATTAAAACCTCCAAGGCCAAAGATTTTTTTCCTTTTTTTGAATTTTCTTCATAAACATCAAAAATAGACACTTTGGGAATATCTAAAAAATCATTATTTTTTCCCACCTGTAGAATTTTATTCACCAGATCTTCTGATAAAACATCTTTATCTACCCAAAAAGCAAAGTCTCTTTTAATAGGCATTAAATTATAGGATATAAAATCTTTTTTAGAGATTTCAATATTCTTACTAGGAATATTCTCAGGAAAAATTTCAAAAAATACAGGTTTCATCTCATAATGCCGAGCTAGTTTAGGATGTAATTCTCCAAAATACCCTAATAAGAATTTTCCAATACTAAAACTTGCAGATCTACCAGGATGATACCATCCTGGAGCATTGTTTTTCAATTTGATGTTATTAACATTTACTCCCAAAGACATAAAAACTTCTAAAGCATCAGCTTTTATATCATAAATATCTACATCCCTAGGCTCAATAGACCAATGCCTTGGATCTATTTCTCCTTCCCTTATAGCTGCCGCAGAAATTATTTGATTATCTGGATTTTCTCCTGAAAAAATAGAAGAAACTTCAAATATTCCATTATTAAATAAACCATTTCTTTTATTTTTAGATAAGTAATTTATTAAATTAGGAATTAGCGAAGGTCTCATCACTGAGAGGTCCTGAGAAATGGGATTATCTATTTCTACCATTTTAAAATCTCCCAAAAATAATCGGGCATCTTTTTTAGACAAAAAAGAAAATGAAATAGTTTCTATCAAACCTCTTCTGGCAAGAGTATCTCTTACCACTCTTGCCCTATATTCATGTAAATTTAAAGATGGACTAAAATTATTTACATTCGTTTCTAAAATATTTCTAGGAATATTGGAATAACCATGAACACGCATTATCTCTTCTACAAGGTCTACTTCCTCATTAATATCATGCCTCCATGGAGGAACCTCAACTTTTAAATATTTTTTTTTATCAAGCACTAAAAATCCTAATTTATTTAAAATGTCTACTATAGATTTTATTTCTATTTCTATTCCTCCTATTCTCTTGAGCTGAGACGTTCTAAAATTAATGGAAACATGTTTTTTATTTAAAGCACCATCCCATACTTCTTCACTAACTTCTCCCCCACAAATATCTAAAACTAACCTAGACATAATATTCACCCCAAAATCTACTGAATTAGGATCTAATCCCCTTTCAAATCTATATCTAGCATCAGAAATAATATTTAAAGACCTTCCATTAAAAGCTACCGCACTTTTATCAAATACAGCTGACTCTAAAAACATTTCCGAGGTATTGAAATCACAACCTGATCCCATACCTCCAATTACACCCGCAATTGATTGAGGACCTTTGTTATCTGCTATAATTAAATTTTTATCACTTAATTGGTATTCATTTCCATCTAATGCAAGAAGTTTTTCTTTATTTCTTGCCATTCGCATTGTTAGATCACCTTGAATTTTTTTTGCATCAAATACATGTAATGGCCTACCCAAATCAAAGGTTAGATAATTAGTAAGATCTACTAGTGCAGAAATAGGCTTAAGGCCAATTGAAATTAGTTTCCTCTGCAACCATTCTGGGCTAGTAACATTTTTTAAACCTCTAAAATATCTACCTTTAACATAAGGTACAAAATGACTTTTATTTTTTTCCAGATCTATATGACAATCAACAGGTGATTTAAATTGGCCCTCTATTTTATGATAAGATTTTTCTATTAATTTATTTCCTATAGTAGAGGCATAAATTTCTCTAGCTACACCTTTAACTGATGCACAGTCTCCTCTATTAGGAGTTATAGCTATATCAAAAATATAATCAGAAAGATTTGCCCATTCATAATATAATTTTCCTATTGGGGCTTCCTTCGGTAATTCAAGAATACCACTATAGTCATCTCCTATTCCTAATTCTTTCTCTGAGCAAAGCATGCCCTCTCCCATAACACCTCTAATTTCCTTCTTTTTTAAAACCATACCCGTAGAAGGAATAGTAGAGCCTATAGGAGCAAATACAACTTTCTGATTTTCTGTGACATTAGATGCACCGCAAACCACATCATACTTCTTATTACCTAAATCAACCTTACAAATTTTTAAACGATCAGCATTAGGATGATTCTTGACCTCTAATACTTGACCAATAAGAAATTCTTTAAGAGCTATAGCAGGGTTGTATAAAGATTCTACTTCTAATCCCAAAATTGTCAAAAGTTCACTAATTTTAGTGGGATTACTCCTTAATTGATTTAGCTCAATATGATCCAAAAGCCAGTTTAGACTTAACTTCAATTACTTTTCCTCCTTCACTTTTGACCAAATAAATGAGGGTTTATCATGTGGATAAAACCCATAATGGTTAAGCCATCTGATATCCCCTTCTTAAAAGTCTCTTAAATCTGCAATACCATATTTCAGCATTGAAAAACGCTCGACTCCCATCCCAAAAGCAAAACCTTGCCATACCTCAGGGTCAATTCCACAATTAGTTAAAACCTTGGGATGTACCATTCCACATCCCATCACTTCTAGAAAATCATCTCCACCAATGATCAATTTCTTACCCTCTTTTTTGCATCCAATATCAACTTCTGCTGAAGGTTCAGTAAATGGAAAATAGGATGGCCTTAATCTTACGGGTAAATTGTCAACATCAAAATAGACCCTACAAAATTTTTCAATTAAACCCGTCAGATGAGACATATTTATATTTTTTTCAATTACTAATCCTTCTACCTGGTGAAACATAGGAGAATGAGTAGAGTCATCATCATTCCTATAGGTCCTGCCAGGTGCAATAATTCTAATAGGCGGTTTTTTATACTTCATAGTCCTTATTTGAACGGGTGAAGTATGAGTTCTTAATAACTTTCTTTCTCTATTTTTCAATGTAGAGATATAAAAAGTGTCATGGTCTTGTCTAGCGGGATGATCCTGAGGAATATTGAGTGCAGTAAAATTATTATAATCACTTTCTATTTCAGGGCCTGTTTCAACTGTAAATCCATAAATGGAAAATATTGAAATTATTTCATCAATAGTTCTACTAATAGGATGTATTTTTCCCTTGTCTGAATTTGAGCCAGGTCTAGAACTCAAGCTCACATCTAATTTTTCCTTTTCTATTCTAGATGCAATATCCGTATCTTGAATTTGCTCTTCACGTTGATCAAAACAATTATCTATTTTGGTTCTAAGATTATTTAGTGCTTCTCCGCGTAACTTTCTTACTTGAGACTCCAAGCTAGACAGCTCTTTCATCAAAAGAGTTATTCTTCCCTTTTTTCCCAGCTCTGATACGCGAATTTTTTGAAGTTCCTCAAGAGACTTGGCAAGAGAGATATCTCTTAATATTTCTTTTTCAATTTTTTCAGAGTCATTAACCATATCAATAAATCATAACCAAGTAATATTAGGAGTCAACTTCAGATATAATCTACCAGATTTATAAAATTTAATAAAAAAAATAATAAAGAATAAGGTTGCTTATTTAGTCGATTCAGGCCTTTTTACCTGTTCTACGAGTGCCTTAAATGATTCGGGTTCTTTAAGAGCCAGGTCGGCAAGGATTTTTCTATTAATATCTAAACCAGAATTTTTAATTGCTTCAATCAGTTCTGAATAACTAAATCCAAGTTCTCTTGCTCCTGCATTAATTCTTTGTATCCACAAGCTTCTAAAGTTTCTTTTTTTGACTCTTCTGTCTCTATAGGCATACTGTCCACTTTTTTCTACGCGCTGAATCGCAGCTCTAAAAGTATTTTTTTGTCTACCTCTAGATCCTTTAGCTGCTTTAATTACTTTTCGATGCCTTTTGTGAGTAGTGACCCCACGTACAACACGAGTCATTGGTGCTCCTTTATATTAATTATTTTTTAAGTTTTAGAGGCTGTTCCTTAAAAAATTTCTTTTTACTATTTTAGCATCTGCTTCCGTCATCGTGGTAGACCCTCTAGCATTTCTTATAAATTTTGTAGAGCGTTTTATCATACCATGCCTCTTCCCTGCCTGACTCATCTTTATTTTTCCTGAGCCAGTAATACTAAATCTTTTTTTTGCGCCACTTTTAGTTTTTATTTTTGGCATTTTTCCTTAATCCCTCAAACTAGTGCGTTATTCTTAAGAAATTACTCTTCTATATAGATGATAATACCTCTATGCAAGATAAAATAAAAAATTATAGAGTATTACTATATTTTTTCAATATCGGAAGTATTGGTTTCAGAGAAATCTATCTTTTCAGAAGAGTAAGGAGCAAAAATCTGTACCATCTGTCTACCTTCTAGTTTAGGATATTGCTCTATTTTTACCCTTGAGGCCAATTCGTCTCTTATTTTTTCTAAAACCCTTACTCCTATATCTTGGTGAGACATCTCCCTGCCCCTAAATCGCATTGTTACCTTTACCTTGTCTCCTGATTCCAAAAATTTCTTAACACTTCTCATTTTAACTTCATAATCATGAGTATCAATATTTGGGCGAAACTTTACTTCCTTAACATCAATAGTCTTTTGCTTTTTCTTTGCCCCTGCAGCTTTTTTCTGAGCAGCATATTTAAATTTTCCATAATCTATTATTTTGCAGACGGGTGGCTTGGCATTTGGAGATACCTCCACAAGATCTAAACCCAACTCTTCAGCTTTTTCTAATCCATTTTCTAAAGAAACAACTCCTAACATATTTCCATTGTTATCTATTAGTCTAATAGGATCTATTGTTATTTGCCCGTTAATTCTATGTCCCTCTTCTGAGGATGACTCAGATTTTTCAACTCTTTTAGTTATACTTTTTTCCTTTTTTTATTATTAAATATTTATGAGATAAGATATTTGACATAATTTTATAAAAAATACAAATCCCAATTTATAAATTTTTTCCAACATCTGTTTTAAAAAAACTTTTCTACTCGCTCTAATACATCTCTTACTAGTATATTTTTAATATTGTTTTTACGTATTATTACTACATTTTTTCCTCTAGGAGCACATAGTTTAGGATCCGATCCGGAACCAAACAATACAAATACTCTTGCACCACATGCTGCTGCTAGATGAATAGGCCCAGTATCATTTCCAATTACAAATAATGAAGAATTTGCTAAGAAGGCTAGGTCTTTATATGAAGCTTTTCCTGCTAAATTTATAGATTTTTTCATTTCCAATTTAGCATCCATATTAATAATATCATCAATATTTTTTTTATCATTCTCCAAACCTATAAACACTGATGTTATTTCATTTTCAGCTAGTATGCCAACCAAACTTCCAAAAGACTCTTTGGGCCAAATTTTATTTTCTCTATGAGCTGAAGACCCAGTAACAATCAATACATATTTATGTTGTATTGCGTACTTATTGTGCTCTTTCTTTAACAACCATTTCCAATCTGGAGATCTAAGACTTTTTAATCCAGTAATATCCAACTGATCTTTATGTCTATCCAAAGTATGCATTTTTTTTCTGAGAGAACTTTTATGTCTGAAGGAACTTCCATAAGCAATTCCTGACCACTGACTAGAACTAATTAAAAAAAATAGATAAAAATACAAACTGGACCTATCTGAAGTCTGTAAGTCATATACTCTATAAAATTTATTTTTTTTAAGATTCTTCATGAGATTGAGCCATCCAAAGATATCACTCCATTGCGGCTTAACATCTAATATTACTTTATCAAACCAAGGGCTCTCCTGCATCAATTTATAGTAAGGTTTGGTAGTTAAACAATAAATAGTGGAATCTTTATGAAATTCTCTTATAGCCTTAATAGCTGCACCAGCAAGAATTATATCTCCGAGAGCACCATGTTTTATTACTAAAATATTATTATTTTTCATTCAAAGTCCTGATCAAATATTAAACCCTTTCTGATTCTATCAACTCAGAATAGAGATTTAGTGTCTTATCACACATGAACTTTACATTATAATTTTCTTTAATTCTTAGTATACTTCTTTTAGATAAATTTTCTCTCTGATCATCGCTGATTTTTAAAGCTGAGGAAATCTGTTTAGTCAGATCTTTTATGTTACTTGGTTTAAAAAGCCAGCCGTTGCTATTATCTTTTATAATCTCTGCTCCTCCTCCATGATTAACAGCTACAGTAGGTCGACCCATCGCCATAGATTCCGCTACTACTCTTCCAAAAGCTTCTGGTTTAGTAGAAGCAGAAACTACTACATCTGCCATTTTATAAATTGCTGGCATATCTGTTTGATTGCCTAAAAATCTGAAATTTTGTGTCATTCCCAACTTCTTGATCTTATTTTGGAGTTCTTTTACATAACTATTTTTATTTTGGTCATCTCCTACAAAAAGGCATAGAATATCGTCTCTTTTAAGCTTTGCTACGGCTTCTATTAAAAGGGCGTGACCCTTCCACCTAGTCATTCTCCCAGGTAATAGTATTGTAGATGTACTCTCCATTAATCCTAATTTATTTGACGCAGAAATAAGCCTCTCCGCAGTAACCTTTGATGAATCAAAAATTGATAAATCGATTCCTCTAGGAATAACACTTACCTTTTCATCATCAACTTCATATTCTTTCTTAATGTGTTTTGCTATAAAATTACTTATTGCTATTACTCGATCAGCATTCAACATAATACTGTTATACTTCTTTTTAATCTTATTTTGTAACTCATAAGTTCCATGAAAAGTTGTCACAAATGGAATTTTTTTTCTGTTAGCAGCATATCTAGCACTCCAAGCAGGAGCTCTACTTCTAGCATGAATAATATTAATATTATTATTTTTAATTAGCTTGGCTATGCGTGAGATATTTCTATAAATAGTGTAAGGATTTTTACTTTGCACAGGCATATTAAAAATCTTTGCACCTTTTCGAAGAACTTCATAAGACCGTCTTCCACCTGACGTAACCACATAAGATTCTAGATTTCTAGAACAAAGGGAATCGGAAATCTCAATTGCTCCGCTAACTAATCCTCCACTCTCTAGATGTGGTAATACCTGAAGTACTGAATACTCATTCTTATTTAATGACATGTTGTTATCTCTTTAATAATTTTCTAAACTTTTATCTAATTAAAATTATTAGAAAATAATACATACGCAATGATTAAAAAAGTAAAAACTATTAATAAAAGAAAAATTTCTTATTATCATTACAAATCTAATTCTAAAATTAGTATCCTTTTCTGTCCTGGTTTTAACTCAGACATGAATGGTAATAAAGCTAAAAATATTTATAAGTGGTGTACTATTAATAATATTGAGTGTTTATTATTTGATTACTCTGGACATGGTACTTCTGAGGGCAGGCTCTTAGATTTAGGAATTGAAGAATGGACAGAAGAAGCAAACTTACTACTAAATTCAATTTTAAAGAAACCTAGTATTGTAATAGGTTCTAGTATGGGTGGTTGGATTGCAATAAACCTAGCCTTAAAAAACCCTTCTAAAGTATGCGCAGTTCTTGGTATTGCCCCAGCTCCAGATTTTACTGAGAAATTATGGAAAAAAATATTAAGCAAAAAACAAAAAGCAAACATTACTAAATACGGACACATCAACTTACAATCTGATTACGATCCAGATGGCTACATTATTTCTAAGAAACTAATTAATAGTGGTAAAAAATTTCTTATTACTAACCGTAAAAAAATACAACTACACTGTCCAGTAAGATTAATTCACGGATCTGATGATAAAGAAGTAAATTTAAATAACAGTATAGAAATATTTAATAAAATAAATGCTAGAGATGTAGAATTAATTATTATTAAAAACGGAGATCACAGACTTTCAAACCCCAATAATTTGAAAACTATTGTATCAACACTTCAAAGTTTAGTAGAAAGAATATTGGTGTAATCTTTATATATATTATTGAGACCTTCTTTATATGTTGGAAAAATCATATTTCCATATCTTTTTTTTAGGAGACTATTATCTATTCTCCTGCTACTTTCCCAAAAACTTCTACTCATAGGAGACAAGCTCTTAAAAACATCTTCATAATTTTGAATAACTGGTAATTTTTTATTTAGTAATTTATACGCGTATTTGGCTACTTCTATTTGTGAGGTTGGATTATCATCTGACAAATTTATTATTCCTGTACATTTGCTAGATATAGCTGCTGATCCTAATACTCTTGCTATATCATACTCGTGTATTCTATTAAAAAAATGATCTTTCTTATGTATAGGAACAAAACTATTAGAAAGTATTTGTTGAATTATATTTCTTTCAGGACCATATATGCCTGAAATACGAAAAATACATAGTGGTATTTTATATCTTTGAGCAAAATTTCTAACTATATTCTCTGCATTAAGACGCAAAATACTATTTTTTGATGTAGGTTTTAAATAGCTATTTTCAAAAACCTTCCTTCCTTTATGATCTCCATATACTCCCGTAGAAGAAAGATAGCCAATCCAATTTACATTAGAAAGAGATTCATGATATTTATCAATAATAGGGCAACCTAATTCATTAGGAGGTGCTGTAATTATAACAGAATCACAATATTTAATAACTTTATCAAAACCATTTCTATCTATAACTTTAACACCGATCTTTTTTAAAATTTTGCTCCTCTCCTTGTCAGAAGTAAATCCAATAACAATCGCTCCTCTGTTCACTAGATTTTTAGATAGTTCTAAAGAAATCTTGCCCAAACCTAAAACTGCAACGTTCTTTATAGAATCATTTTTTTTCTTATTATTAATTAATTTCATTGTAAGTTAGCATCCATTCTTTTTTAACATCATTATCTCTTTCTTTATTGAAGTTATGGCGTTTTTCTATATTAAATCTTTGCTTACTTAATTTTCCTAAAGCCCAAATTGCAGCCACACGTACCAAAGATGAATCGTCATTTATTAATTTTACTACACAAGGCAGCATAGACTTAGAAGAAGAGTTGCCCATAGCTATTAACACATTTCTAATAAATTGGTTTCTACCTATTCTTTTAATGGGAGAATCTGAAAACATTTTTTTAAATTCTACTTCGTTTATTTCACTTAATCTTTGTAGTGAAGGATTATTAAAATCTTTTTTAGCTTTAAAAGCTATATTACTAGAAAGTTTTGCAAATTTATTCCAAGGACATATAGCTAAACAATCATCACAACCGTAAATTCTATTACCCATTAACGATCTGTATTTCCTAGGTATATGATGTTTATGTTCTATAGTTAAATATGAAATACATTTTCTTGCATCTAATTTATATGGCTTAGGAAAGGCATTTGTCGGGCAAATATCTATACATTTAGAGCAAGTTCCACACAACCTTTTAAGGGGTTTAGATTTTGAAGTTAATTCAAAATCAAAAAGTATAACTCCTATAAAAGTCCAGTTTCCAAAACTTCTACTTATTAAGTTTGTGTGTTTTCCAACCCAACCCAAACCAGATGCTTCTGCAAGAGGCTTTTCCATAAGTGGGGCAGTATCTACAAAAACTTTTGCTTTACCTTTAGTTTGGGATAATATCCAGCTAGTTAAATTCTTTAGTCTACCTTTGATCCATTTGTGATAATCTTTATTTTGGGCATATACACTTATTAGCCCATTGTTTTTTTTTTCTAAAAAATTAAGAGGATTTTTATCATTAGAATAATTAGCTAATACTACTAGCGCAGATTTTGCTTCCCCCCACATGTTTGTTGGGTTCAATCGAGTATATAATTTTTCTGACATCCAGGACATTTCACCGTGCCTCCCTTTGTCAATAAATTCTATTAAACGTTTTCTAGTTATAGGAGGTATATAAGCTTTACAAAAACCCACATCATCAAAGCCTAAATCTATTGCTTTAGATTCTACTGACATGATAAAATTAGAATCATAATTCATTTTTTAAGATTTTTACCTATATTCCTAATATCATGACCAGACGGATACTGAATTAATCTCAAGTTAAATAAAGGCATAACTGCTAATAAATGATCAAAAATATCTGACTGAATGGTTTCATACTTAACCCAATCAGTAGACTTAGTAAAAGCGTAAATTTCCAGAGGCAAGCCATTTGTTCCTGGCTTCAGTTGCCTAACCATCATGGTAAGTTCCTGGTTGATATTATTATCGGATTTTAAATAGGATAGAATATATGCTCTGAATACACCAATATTAGTTAATCTTCGATGATTGATACGATCACCCAAATTGGAGTTAGCTTTAGAAATTTCACTATCTTTTTCTTTAAAATGATTAGATAGCAGTTTTAATTTTTGCAACCTCTCTCTTATTTCAGGAGTTAAAAAATCTACAGAATCTTGATCAAGTAATAAAGAACGCTTTATTCTTCTACCTCCTGCTTTTTCAATACCTCGCCAATTTTTAAATGGATGCTCTAATAATTTTGATGTGGGAAATGTTATCAAAGCCTGATCAAAAGATCTAACCGTAACCGTATGCAAGCTAACTTCTATACAATCTCCATCTATATCCAAGGACGGTATGGTAACCCAGTCTCCTTCTCTAATAGTATCTGATCCAAAAATTTGAATAGAAGCTACTAAACCTAAAATAGTGTCTCTAAAAACCAAGATAATTATAGCAGTTAAAGCACCTAAACCAGACAGTATGGTCCATGGAGAAGTGTCAGAAATAACGCAGAAAGCTATTGCTAGACCAAACAAGTAAATGATTAATTTAAGCAGTTGCACATAGCTTTTAATAGGGGTACCAGAAAAAACTGGATGATTCTTCCATGTTTCTGATAAAACAGATAAGAATCTAGTAAATGATATAACAAATACAATTATTATCAAAAATTCTGTAATCCTATTAATAACTCCTCCGTCAGGAGAAAAATTGCCTAATCCTGCATCAAAAATAAAAATAGGAAAAACCCAACCAATAGGTTTAAAAACCTTATATTGCAAAAGATATTTTCCTATATCATGGTTAACTCTAGCAATGGATTTTCTGATAGATTCTAAGATTAATTTATTAAAAATTAATGCAGCAATTAAAGCTAAAAGAATTACAAAAAATAAATGAAGGTAAATGGTATCAAGCAGCCAATTAAGTGACAATGAAACTATTAAAGGTTTTACTATACCAATAATAATTAGAACTAAACTCTCTACTAATGAAGAAAATGATTCCATATTACATGTACTCCTAATTATGAGTCTTTATTTTACTATAAAATAATTAAAAATCGAGATTATTATAATGTTTGACTGGCAACATGCCGGGAACCTTATCTAATAATATGTCTCTGAAAGAAGGACGAGACTTTACTCTTACATACCATTCTTTAGCATAAGGATAATCGTACCAGTAAACTTCTCCAAGATAGTCCAATATAGAAAAATTAGCTGCTGCCGCAATATCTGCAATGCTAAAATGTTTTCCAGCTAACCAATCTCTTTGTTTGCTTAACCAGTTTACATAATCAACATGAATTTTTAAATTTTTTCTACCTACCCTTAAAGTGTTACTATTTGGCTGTCCTTTGCCTATAAATCCTTTTATTATTTTCTCATAAACAATAAATTCCTCTACCTCCTTATAAAATTTTTTACTAAACCAATTTAATATTCTTCTTGCCTCCGCCTTTGCCAGAGGATCTTCACCAATAAGATTTGGAACATCTTGAATATCCTCTAACCATTCCACTATAACAGATGCACCACATATAGGATTTATTTCATCAATTAATAACACAGGAACATTACCATCAGGGTTATGGGATAAAAATTTTTTCCTTCTTTTCCAAATAGGTTCCACTAACAATTTAAAATTAATTTTTTTTTCAGCGAGCGCTATCCTCACTAAACGACAGTCTCCAGAAAATGGTAAATGATAGAGAATATTCATTTAATAATTTTCCAATCTTATATAATTAAAACTTTATATTAATCTTTCAGTTTGTAAAAAAAAAATATACCTTTAACCTTCTTATAAAGGCAATTACAAATGAGTTTGATTGAACTATTTATTTATTCTTTTATACAAGGCATAACAGAATTCTTACCTGTCTCTTCTTCTGCTCACCTAACCTTATTAGAAAGTTTTTTTGGATGGGGAGAAGTAGGAAGAACATTTATTATAGCTGCACACCTAGGTACTTTGCTAACAGTATTATTTTATTTACGCGGAGAAATTAATTTAATTTTAAAGGATATAAATTATAATAAAAATGAAAAAAATTTTAAATTGGTTTTAAATATAACAATTATGACGATTCCTATAATCGTTTTTGGATTTATAGTTTTTAAAACTTTAGACTTCATATTGTTAAATATACAACTTATTGCTTGGGCAACTATATTGGGTGCCCTCATACTTTTTATATCTGATAAATCTAAAAATTATAATAAAACCATATCGGATTTATCTTATAAAGAATCACTATTCATTGGCCTCATGCAAATTTTTGCCTTAATTCCAGGATCATCTAGAGCAGGAATGATAATTACTGCGTGTCGTTTCTTAAAAATCAGTAGGATTAACTCAACACAAATAGTGCTTTTTTCTGGGATACCAACTATTTTTTGTGCAGTTATTTTGGAATTAGTTTGGCTTACAAAAAATAAAAACGAGATATATAATTATGATCTAATTTTAGTCACAGTGCTTTCCTCATTATTTTCATATATTACTATTGTTTACCTTTTTAAGTGGGTAAAAGAAAAAAGCTTTTCACCATTTATAATCTATAGATTAACATTAGGAATATTAATTCTTACTATAATTTACTTCTAGAATATTGCTTAACGTTACTTTCCATAATTTCTTCTAATGATACAGGATTCACATCAAATTTTGAAAAGCCCTTCGAATTTTGAGCTACTATATTATCATTTTGTAATAATCTAACCTGGTCTATAGTAATTGGTGGACTAGGAAAAAAAGAACAAACTGCGCCTAAAAATTTAGCTATAACAAAAGGAATTGGGAAATATAATCTTTTGATCCCCATAAATTTCAATATTAAATCATATATTTCTTTTAAAGAAAATATATCTGGCCCCCCCAATTCAAAAGTTTGACCTTTAAATATATCCTTACTAATTAAAATCTCTATGACAGAGATTAGATCATTTACATACACAGGTTGAAACTTTGTTAAACCCTTGCCTACCATTGGCATCAAAGGTGAGATTGAAGCCATTTTTACAAATCTATTTATAAAATTATCAGATGGACCAAAAACTATACTTGGTCTCAAAATAACTGCTTTCTTGTGTATAGAATGTATAAGCTCTTCGCCTTTATTTTTACTTTTTGCATAATGGGACTCAGAACCTTCTGAAATTCCAAGAGCAGAAACATGAATAAAATTTACAACATTATATTTTAAACATGCCTTTGCTATATTCTTTACACCGTCCAAATGAATTTTATAGAATTTCTGACTTTTATTTTCAGACAGTATTCCTACCAAGTTGATTACACAGTCCACATTCTTAACAGATTCTTTTACCGCGTTATAATCCAATATATTGCACTTTTGTAAGTAAATCTGTCCTACTTCTCCTATTGGCAACAAAAAGTTTGCATAATGTGGATTTCTCATTAAAGCTTTAATAGTCCAACCATTTTTTACTAAAAGTTTTATTAAATTCCTTCCTATAAAACCAGATGCCCCAAAAACAGCAACGGATTTATTTTTATTATTTTTTTTTAATAATTTACTCAATATTCTAATCCAAATAATATTTGAACAATATAAATATGAAAATAACTAAAAAACAATCAATTTTAAATTTACTTATATGTAAAAACTAAATAAAAAGTATATTTAATTTGTTTTATACAAAATTTGTTTTATAAATTTTACAAAAATGGAAATTACTATGGGGTCTATTAATTATACTTTTTACGATAAAGATTTGCCAAAACACCTTAAATTTTCTGACTGTATAGCTATAGATACTGAAACAATGGGATTAGACCCTAACAGAGATAGATTGTGTCTCGTACAAATATCTTCTGGAGATGGGCACGCACATTTAGTTCAAATAGAACCCCAAAATACATACCCTAATTTAATAAATTTATTAAAAAATAATAGCAAAAAAAAGATTTTTCATTTTGCTCGCTTTGATTTGGCAATGCTTTACAAAAACCTAAATGTGGAATGCAGCAACATATATTGTACTAAAATAGCATCCAAATTAGCTAGAACTTATACAGACAAACATGGGTTAAAAGAGCTATGTAAAGAATTATTAAATATAGAAATCTCCAAACAAAAACAAAGTTCTGACTGGGGAAACAAAAATTTATCGGAAGATCAACTAAAATATGCAGCTTCTGATGTATTGTACCTACATGACATAATGAAAAAATTAAATAAAATTTTAATTAGGGAAAATAGAATTAAAGTAGCTGAAAAGTGTTTTGATTTTCTCACTACCAGAGTATACTTAGATTTACATGGATGGCATGAATCCGATATTTTTACACATTAAGCTAAAAAAATTGCTATAAAATATATATATATTTATTCTTCATACTTAACAGCAGAGTGTGTAGTTAAAAAAATTCTTAGTATATAGGAGCGCATAAATGCAATCCAAAAAAGATATGGAAATCGTAAAGGATACTATTCGTAATGAAAGAGAAGGATTATCCACACTTCTGAGTTCAATAGATGATTCCATTGGAAAATCAGTAGAAGCGCTTTATAAGAATAAAGGGAAAATAATTGTAATAGGTATAGGGAAAAGCGGACATATAGGAAAAAAAATATCTGCTACTCTATCTTCTACAGGCTCCCCTTCGCAATATATTAACTGCGCTGAAGCCAATCATGGTGATCTAGGGATAATAGAAAATGATGATATCATTTTAGCATTATCAAAATCTGGAGAAACTAATGAAATGGTAAATATTTTAAATTATGCGAAAAGAAGGAGCATAAAAATTATTTCCATTACTTGCAATAAAAATAGTTTTTTATCAAAAAATTCCAATTTGACATGCCTATTACCTGAAATACCTGAAGCCTGTAAACTTAATCTGGCTCCCACAACTTCTACAGCTATGATGCTTGCCTTGGGAGATGGTCTAGCAATTGCATTGATGATTAGAAAAAATTTTAAACAAACCGATTTTAAAGAACTACATCCAGGAGGAATGCTTGGCCATTCCCTACTAGAAGTCAAAAATTTGATGCATATAGAAAAGGACATGCCCTTAATTTCAGATAATTCTAATATGAGAGAAGCATTAATTGAGATGACTTCCAAACGTTTTGGATGTGTAGGAATCGTAGATAAAAACTTTCAGTTAGTAGGAATTATTACTGATGGGGATTTAAGAAGAAACATTAAGGAAAATTTTTTAGAATTTAGAGCAGATAAAGTAATGTCTAAAAACCCTATCACCTTAGATGGTGAATCTCATATCTATGATGCAATTTCATTAATGAATAAAAATAAGATAACAGCTTTATTTATTACTAAAAAACTCACAAAAATACCAGTGGGTATTTTACATATTCATGATTGCTTAAAGCTTAGGAATAAATAAAAATTGAAAACTAAAACTTTTAATAATATATGGATAGAAAAAGTAAGAAAACAAAATGACCCAAGTAATCAAAAATTTGATTTATTAAGAAATATTTTAAAATTATTTATTCCTATCCTGTCTATAATTACAGTTACAATAGTAATTATATGGGCTCTAGAAATATCAAGCTCTACTTTTGCTCCTATAGGAGAAAAGAATGAGAATTTTAATAAGGATATTATGCTAGGTCTTAAGTTCTATACCAACAACTATAAGAATAAACCAATAGAAATAAGAGCTAATTCTGCACAGAAGTATGATAAAAATGAGGAAATTATTGTTTTAGATCAGCCTAATGGGAATACTTCTCTTTCAAAAGAAGCCATAATAAATTTTTCAGCCAAAAAGGGAATTTATAATACTAAGTTAGGACAACTAAAATTATTAGATGATGTTCATCTGTGGTCGAGTAAAGGTACAAATTTTTTTACTGATAATATATCTTATGATATTGACAGTGGGGTGTTTAAAGGTGATAGAATAATTCTAGTAAATGGACCTTGGGGAAGTTTAGAGGGTAAGGGTTTTATATTTAAAACAAAAATCTCTACAATTAAAGTTAAAGGTAGACCTCTACTAAATCTAAAAACTGAAAATGATTAAAAATATGAAAATTATTAGCTTAAAAATTATTATTTTATTTTTTATTTTTACTAAGTGTATATTGGCCAACGATATTAATTCGGTTGAAATAATTTCTGATGAACTAGAATGGAATGAAAAAGAAAAAATAGCATATGCACGCGGAAATGCTTCAGCAGAACAGAAAGATAAAAAAATTACGGCTGATGAGCTAATAGTGCATCTATCTAAAGATAATAAAAATACAAAAAATAATAATGAAATTGTGATGATTGAAGCTATTGGTAATGTTATCTTCTTCTCTAAAGAAGATAAAGCTACTGGAAATAATGCTGTGTACAATATAGTAAAAAATAATATTATTATTGAAGGAAATGTTATACTAAAAAGGAAAGAGAATATTATGCAAGGAGAACATTTAGAGATGGATCTAAATACAGGAATAAGTGCCATATCTAACGGGAAAGAAGGGGAAAAAGTAAGAATGCTTTTCTCTACTAAAACAAATGAGGAAACTATTAAAAATGACAGTGAATAATCCTAAACTAATTGTTAAAAATGATGGATTAGTAATAGATAGTATAGGTAAATCTTATTCTAAAAAGCCAGTTGTCAGAGGAATATCATTAAGAATTCAAAAAGGAGAAGCAGTAGGCTTATTAGGACCTAATGGAGCAGGAAAAACGACATGCTTTTACATGATCAGCGGGCTTATTAGACCAGATTATGGAAAAATTATTTTAGACGGGAAGGATATTACAAAAACACCTGTTTATAAAAGAGCAAAATATGGTATTGGATATCTACCTCAGGAAGTATCTATCTTTAGAGGAATGTCCGTTGAGCAAAATATAAGAGCAATATTATCTCTCACTATACCTAATAAAAGAGAAAGAGAAATTACTTTGGATGAATTGTTAGCCGAATTTTCTTTATCTCATCTTAGAAGAATTTCTAGTTTGACTCTTTCAGGTGGAGAAAGACGTAAAGTAGAAATTGCTCGCGCACTTGCTTCACAACCTTCTTTCATTTTATTGGATGAACCTCTTGCAGGAATTGACCCCATAGCCATTGAAGAAATTAGAGAGCTAGTTAAACATATAAAAGATAGAGGTGTTGGCGTCTTGATCACAGACCACAATGTAAAAGAAACTTTAGAGTTAGTGGATAGAGCTTATATAATTCACGAAGGAAAAGTATTAATGGATGGATCTCCGCGAGAAATTGTCAGTGATCAAAATGTTAAAAGAGTATACTTAGGTAATAAATTTATTTTATAGATGCTTAAAAACATAATTGCCCATAGACCTAATCTTAAACTCCAATTTAAAATTAATAAAAATTTAATTCAGTCTTTTAAAGTTTTGCAAATGTCACTGCAAGAAATGCAAGAATTTGCTAATAAAGAAATTGAAATTAATCCAGTTTTATCTATGAGTAGTATTAATAAAAGCAACAATAGTCAGTTAATAGAAAAGTATGCCGAAAAACCTAATATCAAGCATTGGTTATACCAACAAAGTTATACTTTATTTGAAAAAAAGGATAAAGGACTAGTAAAAATTTACATTGAAAATCTTGATGACAACGGATTCTGTAGAATTTCTGCCAAAGAAGTTGCAAATCTTACATCAAGCTCAATTACAAATGCTATAAAAGTTCTACAAAAACTAAAAACTTTAGACCCTATAGGTATTTTTTCTCAGTCTTTAGAAGAAAACTTAGAAATTCAATTAAAAAATAATGGGATATATAATAACAATCACAAGATAATATTAAATAATTTAGAATTAATTGCGTCCTACAATATTAGTAAATTAATGCAATTATGTAATTTGAGTGAAAAAGAAATTAAAAAAATAATTAAGCAAGTCAAAAACTTGAATCCTAGACCTCTAGACTCCTTTTCGCCGGATATAACTAATATAGCTATTGTTGATCTAATCGTTCTTATAGATAAAGATAAAAAAGAAATATTAATTTCATTAAATAAAGATCAAAATCTTAAACTAAAAATAGACAAGGAATACGTAAAGAAAATAAAAGTCCAAAAGCAAGATAGTAAGACAAAAAAATATTTAAACGACTGCATGTCACACGCAAGATGGCTAAAAAACACGCTTAATCACAGAGATAAAACTATAATGTCTGTCTCAAAAAAAGTATTAAATTATCAAAAACAGTTTTTTTTTGATGGTCCTGAACATATGTTACCATTAACATTAAAACAAGTTGCATCCATGTGTAAGCTTCATGAAACTACTATAGGTAGAACTATCAATAACAAATTTATATTTTATGATAATAATATTTTGCCTTTAAAAAAATTTTTTAATTCAAAAATCAAGAGCTCAGAAAATACTAAAAATATTTCCTCATCATCTATTAAATACAAAATGAGACAAATAATTAATTCTGAAAAAATTGGAGAACATACTTATAGCGACCAAAAATTAGTGGAACTTTTCTCAAAAAATGGCATTACTATTTCCAGAAGAACTATTGCTAAATACAGAGAAAGCATGAGTATTCCTTCTTCTATAGTCAGATCAAGACAAATAAATTTTTAAATATTTATCCTTTCAGGATTAAAAAAAGTAGATATACTTCCGTTTATACAAAAATCTTGATTTACATTAATCAAACTATTTTAGGGTAATATTTTTTGAAAAATACAAATATATCAGAGTACAAGTCCTTGAGCAGCATAGTTGATGAAAAGGATGTGCTATCTTTCAATATAATAAATAATAAAAAACAACTATTTATTAAGATATCGAATCTTTTAATACATAACACTGAGTTTTCAAGTTCTCAACTCTCTCAAGTTTTATTAAAAAATGAGAGTGATAAGCCAACTAATATAGGAAGTGGAGTAGCTATCCCTAATATTCAAGATAAAAATATCAAAATAATGTGTGGATGTTTTATTAGATTAGAAAACTCCGTCATATATGATTCATTAAACAATGATCCTGTTGATTTAATTTTTGCATTACTTTCTCCTTCAGAATCAGCTACAAACCATCTTAGAATGTTAGCTGAAGCATCAAGACTATTGAAAAAAATTGATATTCAAAATAAATTGAGGGGTGCTGAAAATAATGAAGCTTTATATGGAATTTTAACTCAACCAGAATTAATATAATTCAAAACGTGATATATTCTAAATAGGAATAAAAATGAATAAAAATGAAGACTTTAAAATAGCTGACATTTCGCTTGCAGACTGGGGTAATAAAGAAATAAAAATTGCTGAAACTGAAATGCCAGGTCTGATGTCATTGAGAGAAGAATTTGAAAACAGTAAACCACTCAATGGTGCAAAAATTGCTGGTTGCCTGCATATGACAATTCAAACGGCAGTTCTAATAGAAACATTAATTAAGCTTGGAGCTGAAGTTCGCTGGTCTTCATGTAATATTTTTTCTACTCAGGATCATGCCGCAGCTGCAATAGCTAAGCAAAATATACCAGTTTTTGCTTGGAAAGGAGAAACAGAAGAAGAATATTTGCAATGCATAGACAGAACTATCATAGGACATGAAGGATGGAAACCTAATTTAATCCTAGACGATGGAGGAGACCTAACTAAAATTATGCATGAAAAATATGCTGACATTATGCAAGAAGTTAGGGGACTTAGCGAAGAAACTACTACTGGTGTACATAGACTTTATGAAATGGAAAAGAATAAAAACCTTTTAGTACCAGCAATTAATGTAAATGATTCAGTTACCAAATCTAAATTTGATAATCTTTATGGATGTAGAGAAAGTTTAGTAGATGGGATCAGAAGAGCTACCGACGTAATGATGTCTGGAAAAGTTGCCGTAGTTGCAGGGTATGGAGATGTAGGAAAAGGCTCTGCAGCTTCTCTTAGAAATGCTGGAGCTAGAGTATTAATAACCGAAATTGACCCAATATGTGCCTTACAAGCAGCTATGGAAGGTTATGAAGTAGTGACTATGGATAACGCATCCAAAATAGGAGATATATTTGTTACTGCTACAGGAAATTGTGATGTAATTAATATAGAACATATGCGAAGAATGAAAGATCGCGCTATAGTTTGTAATATTGGCCACTTTGATTCTGAAATAGATATTGCTTCTTTAAAAAACTTAAAATGGGATACAATCAAGCCTCAAGTTGACGAGGTTACGTTTCCAGATGGAAAAAAAATTATAGTACTAGCTGAAGGAAGATTAGTAAATTTAGGTTGTGCAACGGGTCACCCAAGTTTTGTAATGAGCGCTTCTTTCACCAATCAGGTTTTAGCTCAAATAGAATTATGGAAAAATTACAAAAATTATGAAAATAAGGTATACACACTTCCTAAAGTACTTGACGAAAAAGTGGCATTTTTACACCTTAAAAAAGTGGGAGCTCAATTAACTAAATTGAGTGATAAGCAATCCAAGTATATAGGGATCAGCCAAAGTGGACCTTTTAAATCAAAATTATATCGTTATTAATCATTATAGATATTTTTAATATATATTTATGATTATGCTAAATGGAAAAAAATTTTAAAAAGCATATCAATTTAAAAAATATTCGTTCTACCATTAAGCTAGGCGAAGATATAAGTAAGATATCAAACATTTGTAAAATATTTTGTATTAAAGGAAAACTAGGCACAGGGAAGACTACTCTTGCTAGAGGTTTTATTTCAAACCTAACGGGAATTAAAAATGTGTTAAGCCCTACATTTCCTATGTTGCTTACATATGAAAGCAATAAAATTTACATTTGTCATTATGATTTGTACAGACTTAAAAATATAGAAGACGTATGGAATATAAATTTAGAAGATTCCTTAAACAATGCGATAGTAATTATTGAATGGCCAGAAATAATAGAAAATATTCTTCCAAAAGATAAAGTTACTATTACAATCAAAGATAAGAGTTTTAATTCAAGAACTGCAATATTAGAAGGTAATAGAAAATTCATCAATTTAATAAAGTAAGAAGAGCTCAAGTTGAAAAATAAATATGATATTTTTCTTAAAAAACATGGAATTATTTATTCTTCACTAGAACTTATAGAGCAGGATGCTTCTAGCAGAAAATATTTTAGAATAAAAAACAATGAAAATCTCATTGTTATGGACTCTCCTCCAAAAGATAATAATAATGATAGATTTTTTTACATTTCTAATTATTTAAATCAAATTAATATATCTGCTCCAAGAGTTATTCAATTTGATAAAAATAAAGGACTTCTACTAATTGAAGATTTAGGAAATTACACTTTTAATGAAGCACTGAAAGATAATGTATCAGAAGTCCAACTATATAAAAAAGCTGTTGATAGTCTGGTTCTAATACATAATAGTCAAATACCTGCTCACATTCCTTACTACACCAAAAAAACTTTGATAGATGAAGTAAATTTATTTATATATTGGTTTTGTCCTAACGCAGGAATCAAATTATCTCAAAATTCAATTGATGAATGGCACAACATTTGGAATAGCTATTTAAATCCAATTATAAAAGAAAATAATAAATTAGTTTTAAGGGACTTTCATGCAGATAATCTTTTTTGGCTTCCTAAAAGAAAATCTCATGGAAGAGTAGGAATAATTGATTTTCAAGATGCCTTAATAGGAAATATTTCCTATGATTTATGTTCCTTACTAGAAGATGTGAGAAGAGAAGTATCAGATAATACAAAAGAGAAAGTTTTAAAATATTTTATTATGAGGAGTAAAATAAAAGATATATCAAACTTTATCAGATCTTATAGTATACTAACTGCTCAACGCAATGCAAAGATAGCAGGAATTTTTGTTAGGCTTGCAAAAAGGGACGGAAAAGATAAATATTTAAAGATGGTAAATAAAGCAATTAGTATATTTAAGAGGTCTATTAAAAAAGCAGAATTATCAGAGATTATTAACTGGATGGAGAAATATTTAGTTTAAACTAAATTATATTTTGTGAATGAAAACCTATCAATACAATAAATTATCACAAGCGTTAATACTGGCCGCAGGATATGGAGAAAGAATGAAGCCTCTTACAATAAAAACGCCCAAACCACTCATTAAACTATTAAAAAAACCATTAATTAGTTATATATTAGACCAACTGAAAGTAAATAATATACGTTATTGTTTTATTAACTCTCACCATCTTTATAAAAAAATAAATAAATATGCCGAAAAATTTCAAAAATTAAATAATTATCCTATTATATCTGTTGCGTATGAAAAAAATATTTTAGATACTGGTGGTGCAATCAAAAATATAGACAAAATTACCTTTGAAGAACCTTTATTAGTAATTAATGGAGATTCAATTCTCATTCAGACCAAGACCTTAAACCCTCTAGAAAGATTAATGCACTACTTCAATCCTCAATTAATGGATGCTTTATTATTATTGGATAATTTTGAAGATTCCGTTGGCTATAATGGAAATGGTGATTTTGTATTAAAACAAAAAACGCTACCTACGACCATAAATAGAAATTTTAATAGATCAGCTAATGCTTTTGCCTTTACTGGTTGGCAAATACTAAATCCTAAAGTCGTAAAAAATATTAACCTAGACAAATTTTCATTAAATTTCTTTTATGATAAAGCTATTAATAAGGGAAGACTCTGGGGAATGATTAATCAAGATAAATGGCTTCACATTGGCACATTAGAAGCCTTAAAAGAATCAGAGCGGTGGCTCATAAAAGTTAAACAATGAATTATATTTTTTATGATTTTGAGACTACAGGAAGAAATAGTGACTGGGACCAGATATTACAATTGGGTGCTATATTAACTGATGAACAATTTCAAGAAATAGATCGATTTGAAGCCAAGTGTTATTTAAAGCCTGGACATATACCCAGTCCTAAAGCTCTCTTAGTAAATCAAACTACAGTTGAAAATTTAAAAAAAACAAACCTTTCCCATTATAGTTTAATTAACCAAATAGAAAATAAATTTAAATCCTGGAGCCCTGCAATATTTATAGGCTATAATTCTATAAGTTTTGATGAAGAATTTTTAAGAAAAGCATTATTTAAATGCTTACATAATCCCTACATTACTATTAATAATGGAAATAAAAGAGCTGATCTCTTAGGATTAGCAAGAGCTACGCAAATTTATAATCCAGAAATTATAGAAGTACCATTAAACAAAGATGGAAATGCCACTTTCAAGTTAGATAAACTTGCTCCAAAAAATAATATAGAAAATTTTCAAGCACATGATGCTTTAGGAGATAGTATGGCAACGCTTAAATTAGCAGAATTAATCTATAGGAGAGATACAGATCTATGGGATTCTAGCCTTCTTACGGCAAGTAAAGATGAGGCAAATCAGATAGTTGAGCAAGAAAAAATTTTTTGTATTACTGAGTCTTTCTTTGGCAAGATAAAACCTTTTGTTGTAACATTTGTTTGCTATCACCCTATTTACAACTGGGCACAGTGCTTTGATTTAAAAAATGACCCATTGAAGTATACAAATTTATCATTTGAGCTTCTTGAGGATGCTATATCTGCTAGCCCCAAAATAATTAGATCTGTGAGAAACAATAAACATCCTATAATTATGAAAAAAAAATATTTATCCTATATAAAAGAGTATGCTCATTTAAATCTGCCTGAATTAGTTAAAAGATCAGAAATTATAAATAATAATGAAGAATTCAAACAAAAAATTAGATCAATCCTAGACAAACAAGCTTCATATAAAAAGGAAACTATATCTCAATTAGATGTTAATTTTGAGGAAACTATTTACCACCATTTTGCATCTAATACAGAAAAAGAAATCATGGTAAATTTTCATACCACGGATTGGAAAGATAAAATAAAGATTGCAAGCAAATTTAAAGATGAAAGGCATTATTACTTTGCAGAAAGATTAATATACGAAGAGAGTCCTCAATCTTTACCTAAAGAATTATACACTAAAATCCATAGACAAATAGCTAAACAAATACTAAGCCCAAATAATGAAAACTGGAATACTATACCTAAAGCATATAAGGAAATTGACGACTTAAGAGATCAATATGAACAGGAAGGAAACGAAGATTTTATAAAAAGACTAAATGATCTAAATATATTCATAGAGGACATTGAAAAAAAATATCAAGATGCATAATATATATATAAATAATTTGGAGTTTATAAAAATGAGTACTGTAAAAATTTCAGACGAGACTTTTGACAATGACGTTATTAATAAAGGTCAGCCTGTCCTGGTAGATTTTTGGGCAGAATGGTGCGGGCCTTGTAAGCAAATTGCACCTATTCTAGAAGAAATTGCTAGTGAATATTCTAATAAGTTGACTGTTGCTAAAATTGATGTAGATGAGAACCCTGAAATGCCTAGCAAATATCAAGTAAGGGGAATACCTACAATGATTTTATTCAATAATGGCAATATAGTAGACACAAAAGTAGGAATGTCTTCAAAACAAGATCTTACTGATTGGTTAAATCAACATCTATCGTAATCATTTAATTCTAAAGCTGCACCAACTAGATATAAAGAACCAAATATAAGTATTCTTCCGGAATTTACTGGACTTATATTCTTTATTGCTAAGTCTATAGATAAATGATCAGAGTTTTTTATTCTTAAATTATTAGAAATTTGACGCAACTTCTCTATAGGATAATATTTTTCAAATCCAGGAATTTGTACAAACATAATTTCATCTACCGTACTTCCTATAATCTTTAACATCTTGGAAACATCTTTTGTTTTTAAAAAGGCACTAATTAATACAAATTTTTCCACAAAATATTTATTTTTCTCCTGCTTTATCCATTCTCTTATAGCTTTTGCAGCTGAAACATTATGTCCTCCATCAACCCATATTTCATACCCTTTTGGTTTTATTTTCTTTAAGTATCCCTTATTAATCTTTTCCAGTCTCCCCTTCCACACCGCATTTAATATACCAAAATCAATATATTTTTTTGATATATCTAACGATTCTATTTTAGTAATTGAATAAGTAGCCAAGGCAGC
>CAZNVN010000001.1:14121-30566 GCA_964576635.1 uncultured Rhodospirillaceae bacterium | reverse complement strand
TTAAATCAAGGAGTGATTCAGAATCAATATCTTTCAACTTTTTATTATTCAGCTTACTTTTTTCTATATCAATTAAATTACGCAATTTAGAAAGAAACCAGGTGTCTATTTTACTAATTGAATAAGCAGCCAGTGCAGCATTCTCTATTTGATGAGAGCCTTCCATTTTAGGTAATGGTAAAAATAAATCCTTTCTCTTTTCTGTAATTTTAAAACCATTTGTAATTTTTTTATAACCCCAATTTTTTCCACATATTAATAACTCAGCATTTACTCTTTTTGCAACAAACTCTAATTCTTTTGCTGCCTCCTTTAATTGGAAAGAAGATATGCATTTTACTCCTTTTTTAATAATTCCTGCCTTTTCTCTGGCTATCAGTTTTAATTTATTTCCCAAAAAGTTCTCATGATCGTAAGAAATGGGAGTTATAATAGAAATCAACGGACTCGGATGAACAATTGTAGCATCTAATCTTCCCCCTAAACCAGTATCAAGAATTGCAATATCGGCATTGTGTTGAGACATTAAATAAAAACTCGCACAAGTTAATAATTCATATTGAGTTATTGGGTCAAAGTTTTTTTTCTTAACACAATAATCTAATGCACTTATAAGTTCTCCGTAAGCCACTTTTTTATTAGAAATTACTATCCTCTCATTAATCTCTGTTAGATGCGGCGAAGTATATATATGAAGCTTTTTTCCAGAAGCTCTTAATATAGCTGACATAAATGCAATTGTGGATCCCTTTCCATTGGTACCTGCCACATGTATAATTGGGGGTAGTTTTAAATGAGGATTGCCTATTTTATCTAGTAAACTTAAAACTCTATCGAGAGTAAGATCAATAATATTAGGATATGGAATAGAAACAGCTTCCAGTTTTTCTAATAAATTTTCTTTCTTCCCCAATACTAAGCTCTTATACTATTACCAACGTTATTATTGTTTAAGTGTTTAATAACATTTACTATTTTTAATTTCAATTCAGAACGAGGAATGACTTCGTCAATCATTCCGTGTTCATAAACATATTCAGACGTTTGGAATCCCTCTGGTAATGTTTCCCTTACAGTGCTTTGTATAACTCTTGGTCCTGCAAAACCTATAAGAGCTCCCGGTTCAGCAAAAGTAATATCCCCCAGCATGGCAAATGAAGCTGAAACTCCTCCAGTAGTTGGATCCGTAAGAACCACTATATAAGGAAGGTTTTTATTTTTTAATTTATTAATTGCAATTATAGTTCTTGGTAATTGCATAAGAGAAAAAATTCCTTCTTGCATTCTTGCTCCCCCTGAAGATGTAAAAATTACTAGTGCACAATTTGTATCAATGGCCTTTTCAGCTGCAGATATAATCCCTTCGCCTACGGCAGAACCCATTGATCCTCCCATAAATTCAAAATTTAAAACAGCCACTACTGCTTGCTCCCCGCCTATAGTACCTTTCTTTAATAAAATAGCGTCATCTTGATTTGTTTTAGATCTAGCTTCAGAAATCCTATCCGTATATTTTCTACTATCTCTAAACTTTAAAGGATCAAGAATAACTTTTTTTACATCTATTTTTTTTTCTGTTCCTCCATCTAAAATCCAATTCATTCTCTGTGTACAAGGCAATCTAAAATGAAAATCACATGTTGGACATACACTAAATGTTTCAACCAGATCTTTGTTATATACCATTTGTTCACAACCCGGACATTTAACCCATAAATTATTAGGAACTTCTATTTTTTTTACTAAAGCACGAATTTTGGGTTTAACAAAATTAGATAACCAACTCATAGGAATCTCCTCATAATTTATAATTATCTTTTTTCTTTATGGCCTTCGATAAATCTTGAACAAAAGAAAGAGACTGCTCAATAGACTTCTTTTTATAATCTCCAGGCAACGAAGACATTTCACCAATTTTATCAACTATTGCCGAGCCTACCACTACTGCATCTGAATATTTGGCTATATTAACCGCTTGATCTGGAGATCTTATACCAAAACCTACAGCTATAGGCAAATTGGTCTTTTCTCTAATGTTATTTGTAGCCAATTCAATATCATGTAAGTCAGGTGTCTTTGTTCCTGTTATTCCAACTACAGATATATAATATAAAAATCCTGAAGAATTTTTAAGCAATAGAGATAATCTTTTTTTATCAGTAGTAGGAGTAGCTAAACGAATAAAATCAAGCCCTTCTCTTCTTGCTGGCTTGCACAGTTCTTCGTCTGCCTCAGGAGGCAAATCTACTACAATAAGACCATCTACTCCTACCTTTTTAGACTCTCTTATAAAATTATTTATACCATATTTGTATATTGGATTAAAATAACCCATTAGAATAACTGGAGTAGTGTAATCTTTTTTTCGAAAATCATTAACAATATTTAACGTTTTTGACAAAGTTTGACCCGAATTTAAGGATCTAAGATATGACGCCTGAATACCTACACCATCCGCCATAGGATCAGTAAAAGGCATTCCTATCTCTATAAGATCTGCTCCCGCATCAGGAAGACTTTTAATAATGGTAAGAGAAGTATTGTAATCAGGATCTCCGGCAGTTACAAAAGTAATAAGGCCTTTCTCTTTACTAGATTTGAGCAACTCAAATCTTTTTTTTATCCTACCCAACTTATAATTCACAAATCTACTCCTAAGGCCTGAGCTACATTAAATACATCTTTATCTCCTCTTCCACACATATTCATCACTATTATGTAGTCCTTAGCTAATTTTGGAGCAATCTTAATAACGTGCGCCAAAGCGTGTGAAGGTTCTAGGGCAGGAATAATTCCTTCTAATTTACTACAGAATTGAAAAGCTTCTAGTGCCTCCTCATCTTTTATAGAAAAGTATTCAACTCTTTTTACATCTTTCAAATATGAATGTTCTGGTCCCACACCTGGATAATCTAATCCAGCAGAGATAGAATGTGCTTCTGAAATCTGACCATCATCGTCTTGTAACAAATAGGTTCTATTCCCATGCAAAACTCCTGGAGAACCAGCAGATAAGGAAGCTGCATGCTTATTAGTATTAATACCTTTTCCCGCGGCTTCTACACCATGTAATTCTATCGATTCTTCATCCAAAAAGGGATAGAATAACCCCATTGCATTAGATCCTCCTCCTATACATGCTATCAATATGTCAGGCAAACGTTTCTCTGCTTCCAAAATTTGTTTTTTAGTCTCCTTCCCTATTACAGATTGAAAGTCCCTTACTAACATTGGATAAGGATGCGGACCCGCGACAGTACCTATAATATAAAATGTGCTATTTACATTTGAAACCCAATCTCTTAGAGCTTCATTCATTGCATCTTTTAATGTTTTAGACACTGATTCTACCGGAACCACATTAGCTCCAAGTAACTTCATCCTGAATACATTAGGTGCTTGCCTTTCTATATCTTTAGAGCCCATATATACAGTACATGGCATATCGAAAAGAGCACATACAGTCGCAGTTGCTACCCCGTGCTGCCCTGCTCCTGTTTCAGCTATAATCCGCTTTTTACCCATTCTTCTTGCTAATAAAATTTGTCCAATACAATTATTTATCTTGTGTGCACCTGTATGATTTAATTCATCTCTTTTAAAATATATTTTAGCTCCGTTAAGCTCTTTAGTTATTCTTGCTGCATAATATAGGGGCGATGGTCTACCAATATAATGCTTATACCAATACTCTAGCTCCTGATTAAATTTTTTGTCCGCCTTTGCTTTGATATATGCCTTTTCTAATTCATTAATCAGTGGCATTAATGTCTCGGCGACAAACTTTCCCCCATATATATCAAAGAAACCTTTTTCATCCGGACCAGTCATATACGAATTTAAGGAAGTTTTCATGTTTAATGTCTCACTCAAATTGTTAATTGTGTGTCAAATGTTTAGTCACATTTTTAATTTTCTTACTTTAAAAATAAATTTTTCCATTAAATCAATATTTTTTGTACCATGGCTTTCTTCTATTCCAGAAGAGATATCTATAGCTTTGGCTTTAGTTAAATTTAGAGCTTTAAATATATTCTCATTATTTAAACCTCCTGACAAAATCCAAGGTTTAAAATTATTAAGCCATGATTCATTATCTTTAATAATATTCCAATCAAAAGCTCTTCCATTGCCCCCTGGATTTTTATCTATTTCAAATTCTTTTGAGTCCAATAAAATCATATCACAACTATTTTTATATCTTCTTACTTTAGCCAAATCATTTTCTTTAGAAAGAGAAAAGGCTTTAATTACCGGCAAGTTAAAGTTATCTCTTAGCTCTTGACATCTTTTGGGATTCTCTTTTCCATGCAGCTGAATAGTATTTATTCCGCTATTTACTGCTCTTTTAATTAACATATCGTCAGCATCTACAAAAACACCTACAAAATTAATCATTCCCTTAAACTCATTTATTAAAGCATCAGATTTTTGAAAATCAACATACCTTGGAGAAGTTTTAACATATATGATGCCTATCCAATCCACTCCTAATTTTATTGCAACATCAATATCCTTTTTTTTTGACATTCCACAAAATTTAATTTTGACTAAATTATTCATTCTTCTATTTCCTGACACAGTTTTTTAAAAGCATGAGAAGGATTATCCGCTTCTGTTATTGGTCTCCCTACAACTAAAAAACTTGCTCCAAATCTTATTGCTTCTGCTGGGCTCACAATTCTTTTCTGATCTTGCTTTTCCGCCCATTTAGGTCTGATACCTGGAGTCACTATAATAAAATCCTTACCAACATGATCTCTTATAACTTTTAATTCTTTGGCAGAGCATACTATCCCATCTAATCCAACATCCAAAGCCAAGTCTGCCAACCTCTTAACTTGGTCCTCTAGTTTTCCAAGCAATCCAAGTGAAGCAAAGTCATCTTCATCAATGCTAGTCAAAACACTCACGCCTAATATTAACGGCCTATTGCCTATTTTTTTTTCATGATCTTCTAAAACTGTATTCATAGATCTTTCTAGCATCGACCTCCCTCCAGAAATATGTACTGTCATCATGAATGGATTAATAGGTAAAGATGCTCTTATAGCTCCCTCTATTGTATTAGGAATGTCATGAAATTTTAAATCTAAAAATATTTTTACACCAGACTCTGCTATTATTTCAAACCCTTCAGGCCCATTTGCACAAAAATATTCTAATCCTAACTTAAATGCAGCAACTTCAGGTAATTGAGATATTAAACCTAGTGCATGATTAGTATCTTGAGTATCTAAAGCCACAATAATCTTCTTTTTTGCATTTATTATATTATTCATCATTTACCCTAATAATTATCTAGACTAGCAATAATCTTTATTTATTAAATAAATTAGAAATTTTTACAAATATTATTCCTAGTAACCCTCCTAAAAATAATAAAATAATAACAAAAAGAAAGACAGGTATCTCTAACTTATCATTAAAAGGAAGAAGTCCTATGGCAATATTTTCCTTATTTGAAATAGAAAAAATAATAAATGCAAAAAATATTATTAAAATTAATAACTTTTTTATAAAGCCTATTATCATAATTCAAAAGCTACCTTGAATTTACTCTTACCTTACTTGTTCAGCAGTTTAGCTAAATTTTTTCCTGCCCTAAAATAAGGCATCTTTTTGGAAGAAACCTCAACTTTATCTCCCGTACGTGGATTCCTTGCTATTCTAGCATCTCTATGTCTTGTAGAAAATGAACCAAATCCCCTTAGTTCTACTCTACCTCCATTAATCAAGGACGAACTCATTTCTGAAAACACTATATCTATTAATGACTCTACTTCTTTAAAAGTTAAGTATTTATGCTTATTCATAAGCAAATTAATTAAATCAGACCTTTTCATATCAATCCATTATTAGATAATATCAAAAACAAAAATGACAGAGGTACATAAAAGGGTCAACAAAGTAATTAAATAAAATATAAATAATAATTTAAATATTTTTTATTGTTAAAATAATATTATTATTTTAGCTTTTTTTAACGACATTTTTTTCTTGAGAAGTCTTCTTTTTCTTAGCTGGTTTTTTTTCCTTTAATATTGGAGCCTTTTCTTTCTTGACTTTCTTACTCAACGACTCTTTTTTCGAATTTTTAGGCTTCTCTTTATCTGCTGATCCTTTTTTTTCTTTCTTAGATTCTTTTTTTGATGTTGAGGATTTCAAATCTTTTTTATCTACACTTTTATCTTGTGCTTTTTCTAAAGCTGCTCCTAGAATGTCTCCCAACGAAGCCCCAGAGTCTAAAGACCCATAATGCTCCAAGACTTTCTTTTCCTCTTCAACTTCTAAAGCTTTGATTGAAAGACTGACTTCTCTTTTGCTCAAATCCAGTGATACTATTCTTGCGTCAACTTTTTCTTCAAGAGCAAATCTATCCAACCTCTGTTCTGAGCGCTCCTTAGCTAGTTCAGACTTTTTAATAATTCCTCTTATTCCATCGCTAATCTCTACTAGCATTTCTTTATTAGTAATTTCCTTAATTACGCAAGTTACCACTTTGCCTTTCTTTAAATCTTTTCTTGCTTTCATGGGGTCATCAGTTAACTGTTTAATACCCAAGCTAACTCTTTCCTTTTCTATATCTATTTCTAGTAATTTAGCTTTTACTATATCTCCTTTCTGATGTTTTTTTATAGCTTCTTCACCAGGAGAAGACCAATCCAAATCTGAAAGGTGTATTAATCCATCTACATCCTCACCTAGACCTATAAATAATCCAAATTCAGTTATAGACTTCACCTCCCCTTCTACTATTTGACCTATCTTAAAATCCTTCTGAAGAGATTCCCAAGGATTCTCTTTACATTGTTTCATACCTAAGCTAATTCTTCTTTTTTCAGAATCCAGCTCTAAAACCATAACTTCAACTTCTTCCGAAGTAGATACTATTTTACCCGGTTGCATGTTTTTTCTAGTCCAACTCATTTCCGATACGTGAACTAAACCCTCAATACCTGATTCCAATTCCACAAATGCCCCATAGTCAGTAATATTAGTTACCCTTCCAACAACTTTTTTATTTAACTTATACTTCTCTTTAGCAATATTCCATGGATCTTCTTGCAGTTGTTTCATGCCCAAACTTATTCTTTGTGTATCAGCATTAAATTTAATCACTTGAACTTTAATCTTTTGTCCTACAGATAACTCCTCACTTGGATGATTTATTCTTTTCCATGAGATGTCTGTAACATGAAGTAAACCATCTGCATCGCCTAAATCTACAAATGCTCCATAATCAGTAATATTTTTTACTATTCCCTCTAATACTTGGCCTTCAGATATATTTGAAACTAATTCGGCCTTAGCTTCAGCACGATTTTCTTCTAAAACAGATCTTCTAGAAACTACTATATTTCCTCTTCTCCTATCCATTTTTAACAAATGAAATGGTTGAGAAGAACCAATTAAATGTTGTAAATCTCTGGTAGGCCTTACATCTACCTGGCTTCCAGGAAGAAATGCTATTGCCCCTCCCAAATCTACTGTAAAACCACCTTTTACTCTACCAAAAATAGTACCTGTAACTTTCTCTTTCTTGTCTAATGCTAACTCCAACTTTTCCCAGGCTTCTTCTCGCCTTGCTTTCTCTCTAGATAAAACTGCTTCACCATATTTATTTTCTACTCTTTCCAAGTATACGTCCACCAAATCTCCTACTTTAGGTAACTTCTTATCATCCTTAGCCATAAATTCCCTTACAGGGATTCTTCCTTCTGCTTTATATCCTACATCTACAATTACCATCTCTTTCTCTATGTTCAAAACCGTACCTTTTATCACTGTACCTACTAATTTTTCATCTTTCTCATTTTGCTTTAAAAACAATTCTTCAAAAGACTCTTCTACATTAATATTTTCTTCAGTATTAAATTTTTTTATATTCATTCTCTTATTTCCAACAATTGATGCCCACGCTTAAATTTAAGCAATGGATTTAAATGCTTCCCACTTTAAAGCTATTACGTATATTTGAATTTTCCAATAATTTAACCCAAATAGACCTCTACATGTTTTTTAGCTAAAGCATATGAAGCTTCAGCTTCTAAATTAGTGGTGTCTAACAAGATTGCATCTCTAGCTGCGAGTAAAGGTGAATGAGTTCTTTGTTTATCACGTTGATCACGATTTCTCATTTCTTGTTCTACATGGCGTCTTATAATATTATATCCCAAGGAAAGCAACTCTTTACATCTTCTTTCTATTCTAATCTCTAATGTAGCAGTTACAAAAAATTTTATATTAGCTTCTGGCAACACTACAGTTCCTATATCTCTCCCATCTATAATAACTCCCAATTTATCTTTATTTTTTATATATGCAAAATCACGTTGTATTTTTAATAAATGGTCTCTTAGATTTTTATAATTAGCAATTATGGAGGCAATTTTTCCAACTTCATCTGACAATAGTTTTGAACTACCAATTAAATTATAAAAATTTATATCACCAATATTTTGTAATACCTCTTTTTGGATTTTAGGATTGATTCTATTCTCTATAATATATAATGCTGCTACTCTATAAAGCTTTCCAGAATCCATATGAGCAAACCCAAAATTTTTTGCTAGTAACTTGGATAGAGTTCCTTTACCTGACGCAGCCGGTCCATCAACAGCAATGATAATTCTATTTTTTTTATCCATTACCTCTTATATCCAGGCCTATGCCATTCATTTGTTTAAGAAAATTAGGATAGGAAGTTAAAATAGACTTACAACCTGAAACTTCTATAGGCTTTTGACTTACCCCTCCTAAAATTAAAAACGACATCGCGATTCTATGATCATAATTACTATTAACTTTGACTCCCCCTTTGATCTCTTCTGCAGATCCATAAATGATTATATCATTTTCTTTGTTTTCTACTTTTATATTACAAGATTTTAATCCGTCTATAATTGCTTTAAAGCGATCACTTTCTTTAACCTTTAATTCATTTAAACCTCTAAAGATAGTTTTTCCAAAAGCAACAGCAGCAGCTATAGACAAAATAGGGTATTCATCAATCATTCTGCTAGAATAAGTACTTTCTACATCTATACCTTTTAATTTAGAGTATTTTACTTCTATATCGGCTAACTCCTCTTCTGAATTATTTATGTTCTTTTTATTAATAATGATATTTGATCCCATTCTTTTCAAAACATCTAGAATACCCGTACGGAAGTGATTTATACAAACGTTATTTAATTTTATATGAGAACCAGGAGTAATAGCAGCAGCTACAATTGAAAAGGATGCAGAAGATATGTCAGCAGGAACATATATATCACAACTCTTTAAATTTACTCCTCCTTCAAGAGATATAAAATTTTTTTCATTTATAGGACTATTAAATTTTATATTGGCTCCAAATTTTTTTAGTAACAATTCAGTATGATCTCGAGACGTAAAAGGTTCTTCAAACTCAGTAACTCCTCTTACATTTAAAGATGCCAAAAGTATGGATGTTTTAATTTGTGCCGAAGATACAGGACTTTTATATTTTATAGGAAGCAAATCATTCGTTCCCTTAATAGTTAAAGGCAAAGTATTGCCTGAAGCTACAACAAATGTTGCACCCATCTTTTCCAGAGGAATTATTATCCTATCCATAGGTCTTTTACTAAGAGATTCATCTCCACAAAAACTAGCAACAATATTATGAGCAGAAACTGCTCCTATCAAAATCCTAGCTAATGTGCCACTATTTCCACAATCTAATAAGCCCTTAGGCTCTGCATAACCGTTTAAACCGACTCCATTAATTATCCAATGCCCATCCACATTTTTTTCTATCCTTACTCCTAGTAATCTCAAAACCTTTACCGTATTTAAGATATCGGCTGACTCAAGCAAATTTTGAATTTTACTTATTCCTATAGCTAAAGAAGAAATTAATAAGGCTCTATGGGATATTGACTTGTCTGGAGGAGGGCAAATCTTTCCCTTTAAATTTTTACTATTATATGAGATTAAGTTATCAGGTGTTTTAATATTCTTTACCATTTTAAATTTCTTATTTGCCTAAAAAAGATTATTTGTGAATTATACAATTTAAAATTCTTTTTTAAAGCTATATAATTAAATACCATATACAAACTATACTTTAAAATATAAGAGGAGAAAATTATGGCTAAACTTGAATGGGGGAAAAAACATATATGTAGTGACTGTAATACAAAATTCTATGATATGAGCAAATCTACACCAGAATGCCCAAAATGCGGAAGCCAAGTTTTAATAACTAGAAAACCTAGAGTAGGTAGACCACCTTTATCTCATAAAAAACCTAAACCCACTGATACAAAAATAAAAGATAAAAATAAAGATATTTCTAACAATTTAGTTGTTGAGAATGTGGATGAAGAAAGGAACATAGAGGGTATAGAGCACATAGAAGAAATAGAGGATATAGAAGATATTGGGGAAATTGGAGAAATTGAGGAAGTTGAAAATATAGAAGAAGATGTAGATGAAATGGAAAACAACTCCGATCCTTCTATCTCTAATAACATCAAGCCGGATAATGGTTAATCTTAAAGTCTATAATCTAAAAGACAATATACTTATAGGGGCCGTAGCTCAGTTGGGAGAGCGCGTGGATGGCATTCACGAGGTCAGGGGTTCGACCCCCCTCGGCTCCACCAATATAATTAAATAGTTACTAGCTATGCATATATTACATATCTAATAAGCTTCAGATCATTAGCAAAAATACTATTTATATATAATTAACATAAAAATTATGGTATTTATTCGCCTACTCATTTTAGGAGATTTGTTTTGAATTATAAATCAGTGTTTATAATTAGTGTATTAGCAATTTCTGTTTTTATAGCGGGAACTTTTGGATTTTCTTGGTGGAATAATAATAAACATAAGATCTCTACAGATAATGCATACGTAAGATCCTCAATAACTACTATATCTTCAAGAGTATCTGGATATATAGAATTAGTCCCAGCTTTAACTAATGCAAAAGTATATAAGGATGAAATACTAGTTATATTCGATACCGAGACTTTTGCAGCGGAGTTAAAAGCTTCAGAAGCTGCTGTAGAAGTTGCCAATGCTAAAATTTCTACTATCAATACAGATTTTAGCAATCTTAAGGAAATTACTGATGCTAAAATCTATACCATTGATACAGAATTTAATAATATTGTAGAGATTACTGACGCAAAAATTTCTACTATAGAGACTAATTTTAGAAATATTACAGCCAGAATGGAATTGGTAAAAACTAATGTAGATGGCGTTACTTCCGAAGCAGCTGCTCTTTCTAGTGAGTTAGAACTAGCCAATCAAAATTTATCTAGAATAGAAAGGTTATATAAGAAAAATTCCGTTTCTAGATCTAAGTATGATCAAACTGTTTCTTCAGTTGAAACTTCACGCCATAACTTAAATGCTGCTAATACTAGAATAAAATCAGAAAAGAAAAAACTAGATGTAATTTTAACCGAAAAACAAAAGATTAATGCTCAAAAAAAAGAACTAATAGCAAACTTAGAGACTAAAAAGTTAAAAATTGATGCCAAAAAACAAGAACTAATGGCAAGTTTGGAAACTGAAAAACTAAAAATTGAATCTCAGAAAAAAGAACTTCTAGCTAGCCTAGAAAAAGCTGAAGCAAAATTGGAGCTTGCTAAAATAAACTTAAATTCTACAAAAGTAATTTCTCCAATAGATGGAATTATTGCAAATAGGATAGCAGAGCCAGGAGTTTATGTTGAAGATGGTTGGCCACTCATGGCAGTAGTACCTATTCATGATATTTGGATAATTGCTAATTTTAAAGAAACGCAAGTAGAAAACATTAAAGTCGGACAAAGAGTAAATATAACTTTTGATGCGTTTAAACATAACCCTATAATAGGAAAAGTACATTCTATAGCCCCAGCATCTTCGGCCTCATTTAGTTTGCTTCCTCCTCAAAATGCTTCAGGTAATTTTGTGAAAGTAGTTCAAAGAATACCCATAAAAATTACATTTAAAATTCCAGATGACATGATGGGTAGAATTGTACCCGGATTATCCGCTTATGTTTCCGTTGAAACTGACTCTTCTAAAAAAGAAGTTAAAAGCAGCACCAAACTATCTTCAAGATAATCATAAAAATTACAGTGTCCTATGATCCTCAAACAAGAGGAAATGGATGAAGAATTTATTTTTAAATCTCAGTATCCTTCAAAAAAATAAAATTGCTTTTTGGGCAATGACTCTTGGAATGTTTTTTAGTCTTATAAGTGTTCAAAATGTTGGAGCAGCCTACAGACATATCCAGGGAGGATTGAGTGCAGGCCCAGATGAAGTAAGTTGGGTATTAACTTCTTTTTTAATAGCTGAAGTAATAATGTTACCTCTCTCTGGGTGGCTTACAAGAACTATATCAACGCGCCTTTTCTTTTTCATATGTTCATTGGGATTCGCAATAGCATCATTATTATGTGGTCTCGCTTGGTCAATAGAATCAATGATTGTTTTTAGAGTTTTTCAAGGATTTTTTGGTGGAGGTATGATGCCGGCAATGTTTTCCACTATGTTTACTTTATATCCTACTCATAAACAGCAAATTATAGCCATATTAGTTGGAGTAATAGCTACCCTGGCTGCAGCGCTGGGTCCTCACATGGGTGGATGGATAAGTGAAGAATTAGGATGGCGCTTTATATTCATAGTTAATGCCCCATTCTCTTTATTAATAGGATTTGTTGTTTTAAAGTTTTCTAATTTTGATGCAAAAGAACCTTTGTGGCAAAAAATAGATTTTATAGGTATTGGATTACTAGCATGTTTTTTGGGTAGTGCCCTAGCAATCCTAGAAGAAGGAAGAAGAGCGGATTGGTTTGAATCTAACTTAATTTGTACTTTAAGTATAATATGCTTCTTTAGCTTCGTTTCTTTTATTTTTAGAGAATTAAAAACAAAATTTCCAGTTGTAGATTTAAGCATTTTTTTAGATAGAAATTTCTTAATTTGTTCTATTTTAGTCTTTACATGGGGAATAATAATTTTTGCATCCCAATATCTTCTACCTGTTTTAATTGCAAGAGTAAGAGAATTTGATAGCATCACTATTGCCTCGATGACTTATATTATGGGAGCTGCACAGGTTTTATCGGGTTTTTTAGCACTAGTTCTATTTATGTTTTTTAAAAGAAGAATCGTTTGCTTTATAGGATTCGTAATGTTGGCACTTGGAACTTGGATGCAAGGTTGGATGGTATCAGAAATAGGACTTCAGGAAATTATATTACCTCAGTTCATTAGAGGGTTATCCGCGCAATTATGTTTTCTTCCTATGGTTCTATTGGCCATGGGCCATTTAAAAACAGCAAAACTTAAAAATGCTAGTGGATTATACTCGCTTATGAATAGATTAGGAGCTGGAATAGGAATTGCTACAGCAAATTCAATTTTAGAAAACCAAATAACAGAAGAATATTTAAACCTAGGAAACATAGTCAGTAATAAAATAGAACATTCAAGTATATTCTTAAATCAGATGTATAATATTATTCCAAAACACCTTGGAAATTCTCCAGAAAGCATTAGCTTAGGTAATCAAATTATATATTCTGTGAGTGTTCAAGAATCTACGTAATTGCTTTCAATCAAGTAATGTTGGGAATGGGAATTCTTGCCCTTTGCATTGCCCCTTTAGCATTACTATTAAGAGGAATACAAAAATAAAAAAAACCGACGATAAAATATCTGCCGGTTTTTTTAATTTAAAATTATTAATAAGTTTAAATCTTAGAGTTCTGCGCAAGCGTAGCAATTAATTTCTAAACCAACTGCAACTTCATGAACTATTGGAGATTTCCACATATCATATCCTCCCTAAATTAATTTAGTAATAAAATACTAATATACATAAGAAAAAAACCAACCTATATGTCAAATAGAAAAAACTTATAACCTAATGTACTAAAAATATAGCATGTGATCACCTATATTAATTATCATCTTTGACACTTAAAGATTCAAGTATAGGTGGCACTTTATTTATTTTTGGCAATTTTAAGTTTTTTCCAGAATCAATTAATGCACTGATAAAAGTTTTATAAGGTTCTATCCTAGTATATTGAGAAGGCATTAAAGCAATAATTTTTCTTTGAGATAAATTCGTTAAGTATAAATTAACATTAAAGTCTAAATTTTGATTACCTATTCTAGCAGCTAATGCAGGAATAACTGCAATTCCCCTTCCCGATTGCACCATAGATAGGGCTACTTCATAAGTTCTTGTTCTTGCTATTGATCTTGATTCTGGCAAAACATTCGAAAACCATTCAGCAATCCTCCTTTTATGTTGGTTTCCAAATTCAAACTCAATAACATTATTTAAAATATTTTTTACTTCTTTATCCTTTAAATCTTGTAAATTATGAACCTTACTAAGGTCTACGCTCTTTGGGACTGCCAACACATAAGGATCTGAGAACAATTCATACTGGCTAAAAGCTAGTCTACTTTTCGCTATTGACTCTTCAGCTAACACAGCTATGGAAAGTTGCCTACCATATAATAAGTCTATAGCTTCGGCGGGCGCTACTTCAAGTATATTCAATTCTATATTAGGATAATCTTTATATAATCTTTGTGAAACATGAGGTAATAAATTTCTTGCTACCGAAGATAAAAGGCCAATTGATAGCAAACCTCTTTGCCCACTTCCATATTGACGCAAACCAACCATAGTTTCCTCAACTCCCGAAAGGATATTTTCAGCTCTATGCTGCAAAAATGCTCCAGCATCTGTCAAACTCATATTAGTTTTTCCCCTTTTAAACAATTGGGAACCAACTTCTTCTTCTAATATAGAAATTTCTTGAGATAATGAAGGCTGGGCTAAGCCTAAAATTTTACTTGCTTTTGTAAACGATGATGCTTGAGCAACCGTCCAAAAGATCCGCAGCTGATGAAAAGTGATTCCTATAGGTTCTTTTTTCATTAATTAAGTCCTAACAAATATTTTTAATAAATTATTTGCAAAATTCCTAATACATACTATTAAACAATAATTAAAATTAATAGCTTTATATTCTTAATAAGAGGAATTAATAAAATTGAAAAAAAATAGACTAGGAAATTCGCATATAGAAGTAAGCGAAATCTGCCTTGGAACTATGACATGGGGACAGCAAAATAACGAAGCAGATGCTCACTCTCAGCTTGATTTAGCTCTAGAGATGGGAGTAAATTTTATTGACACAGCTGAAATGTACCCAGTCCCTCCCAAATTGGAAACGTATAGTTTAACCGAACAATACATAGGGTCTTGGCTTAAAAAGAAAAGAGACAGGTCTTCTATCATTATTGCAACGAAAGTAGCAGGAAGAACATCAAGCGTCCCATCCGGGCCACCAGGACTTAAATGGATAAGAAATGGACCACGCTTAAATAAAGAGCAAATATTCAAAGCACTAGAAAGCAGCCTTAAAAGATTACAAACAGACTATATTGATCTATACCAACTACATTGGCCAGAAAGAGCCGTCAATAATTTTGGACAATTAAAATATAGCCACCAACCTAGAGAAGATGACGTTCCTATACTAGAAACACTGGAAATTTTGGGAGAAGCAGTCAATAAAGGTCTTATACAAACCATTGGCTTATCTAATGAAACTCCTTGGGGAGTAATGCAATTTTTATCATTATCTGACAAACTTCATCTTCCGCGTGCTGTCTCAATACAAAACCCATATAATCTTCTTAACAGATCTTTTGAATCAGGTTTATCTGAAATTGCAATCAATGAAAAGGTAGGCTTACTTGCTTACTCACCCCTTGCGGGTGGAGTTCTCAGCGGAAAATATTTAGATGGAAAATCTCCTCCTAATGCAAGAATGACCCTATTTGAAGGAATGAGCAAAAGGTACTCTGGGAATCACGCAGAGAATGCCGTTAGATCTTATAAGAAAATTGCAGAGAATTACAATTTAAATTTTTCTCAAATGTCTCTAAATTTTGTAACTAAACAAAATTTTGTATCTTCAAACATCATAGGAGCAACCTCACTAAAACAATTAAATGAAGATTTAGATTCTATAAATTGCAAACTATCAGATGATGTTGTAGCCTCAATAGAGGAAGTTCATAAAATTTATACCTATCCTTGTCCTTAAAAGCTTGGTCTGACTTACCTAACGCCTTTAAAGCTTTCTATTGTAGCGCGTCTATTTACACCCCATCTATATTGCTCTGGCCACATATCAAATTTTAGATCTGCTTTCAAAGTTTGAGCTGCATGAAGAGGCCAGAATGGGTTATACATTAGCTCTCTTCCCATTGCTATAAGGTCTGCTTTTTCCTCAAGTAATATATTTTCAGCCTGCTCTGGATCAACTATTACTCCTACTGCCATTGTTTTTATTTTTGCATCTCTCTTGACGCGATCAGCATATGGGACTTGAAAACCTGGTCCCCTACCCATATTAGTCTTC
>CAZNVN010000001.1:0-14111 GCA_964576635.1 uncultured Rhodospirillaceae bacterium | reverse complement strand
AGGAGCTCCAGCAATCCCACCAGAAGAACAGTCTACAACATCTACCCCATATTCCGACAATTTTTTTGCTAAAATCACTGAGTCCTCAATCTTCCAACCATCTTCGAATCCGTCCACAGCAGAAATTCTACAAAATAAAGGCATATCTTTCGGTATGGCATTGCGTACTGCATCTACTACCTGCAAAAGCATTTTCATGCGTCCATAAATATCTCCTCCATATTCATCATTTCTTTTATTTGAAAGTGGAGACAAAAAACTATGTAACAAATAACCATGGGCAGAATGTATTTCTATAACTTTAAATCCTGCTCTTACAGCCCTCTTAGCAGCATTAGAAAAAGCTTTTATGACTTCAAGAATATCCGCAGACTCCATTGCTTTAGGAACAACCCATCCCTCCGCAACTGGAATATCTGAGGGTGCAATCGTAGCCCAAGGAGGATTACCTTTTTCAATATCCTCTTGATCAAGTGGAGTTCCACCCATCCAAGGACTCTTGGTGCCTGCTTTTCTACCAGCATGTGCTAATTGAAATCCTGGTATACACCCCATTCTTTCTATGAAAGAAGTAATAGGTTTTAAAGCCTCAGCTTGTTCATCTGTCCAAATTCCTAGACATCCTGGAGTAATTCTCCCTCTTGCTTCTACTGCAGATGCTTCTGCAAAAATCAGCCCTGTTCTTGCTCTAGCAAAAGTACTTAAATGTGCAAATTGCCAGTCGCTAGCTACTCCATCATTTGCAGAATACATACATAAAGGTGAAAGGACTATTCTATTAGCTATAGAGACTCCTCTTAATGATATAGGACTAAAAAGTTTAGTAAAATTAACCATATTAATCACTCTATTTTAAATTCAATAAAAATCATTGATTAAACCTGCATTATATAACCTTAATTAATATATTTTACCAAAAATTTATAAATATTTTAAATTAAGCCCCATATAATTAAAAAATATTACTAGTGTGCTTCATCCCAATTATTACCTATACCAACATCTACTTCCAAGGGGACACTCATAATATGTAATGGTTGCGGCGCCAATATCATTAATTCTTTTATAAGTGGTATAATTTTTTTAACTTCTTCTTCCGGAGATTCTACCACTAATTCATCATGAACTTGTAAAATAATTGAAGTTTTAAATTTTGCTTTTCTTATTGATTGATAAATTTGCTTCATTGCCCTCTTTATTATATCTGCTGCAGCCCCTTGTAATGGTGCATTAATTGCTTGTCTTTCTGCATAAGCTCTCCTCATAGGATTTTTATCATTTATATGAGGAACAAAACATCTGCGCCCAAATAGAGTTTTTACATAACCATATTTTCTTGCACATTCTTTTGTCTCTTGCATATAATTTTGTATTCCAGGATATTGGTGGAAATACGAATCTATATAGTCTTTTGCTCTTGTCCTCGTAATATTTAACTGTTTTGATAAACCATGTGGACTTAGTCCATAAATAATTCCAAAATTTATCGCCTTAGCTTCCCTTCTCATTTCTGATGTAACTTTTTCAATAGAATGGGAAAATACTTGCGAGGCTGTTAATTTATGAATATCAACTCCTTCTATGAATGCATCTTTAAGTGAATCAATTTCTGCAACCTCCGCTAAAAGTCTTAATTCTATTTGAGAATAATCAAAAGATATCATTTTGCTACCCTTTGGCACCCCAAAAGCTTTTCTTATAGCTCTTCCATCTTCATTACGTATAGGGATGTTCTGTAAATTAGGATTACTTGAAGAAAATCTCCCGGTCATTGCTCCCGTGAGATTAAATTGGGTGTGGACTCTTTTAGAAGTTTTGTTAATTTGATTTTGTAAAGCATCGCTATACGTGTTTTTTAATTTTTGTAGACCTCTCCAATCTAAGACTAAAGAAGCTATTTTATTACCTTCTTCAACTAGTTTTTCCAAAACATCAGCAGAAGTTGAATAAAAGCCTGATTTATTTTTTTTGCCTCCTTTTATTCCTAATTTATTAAATATCACTTCTCCTAATTGTTTAGGTGAAGCAATGTTAAATTCCTCTCCACATATTTCATATATAGATTGTTCCAGAGGTTTCATTTTTGTTTCAAATATCAAACTCAAATTTTTTAAATATGATTTATCTACTATCACTCCTTTTCTCTCTATTGCTGAAACGATACTGGGTAATGGCCTTTCTATACTTTCATATACAGAAAGCATCTTTTCATTAATTAGCCTATGTCTTAATAAATTATATAATCTCAGAGTGATGTCAGCATCTTCTGCACCGTAAGATAATGCTCTTTCTAATTCAACATAATCAAAAGTTATTTTGTTTTTACCTGTACCAGTAATATCAGAATAACTTATGGTAGAAATATTTAAATGAGTCTCCGCCAAGCTATCCATTCCATGGCCTAATTCTTTTCCTGCATCCAAAACAAATGACATAATCATGGTATCATGTATAGGAGAAATATTTATCTCTGCTGCTAGATACAAAATACTCATATCATATTTTATATTTTGCCCTACCTTAATTATACTTCCATCCTCTAAGACTGGTTTTAGCTTTTTCAAAACAAATTTAGAATCCAACTGTTTTGGATAAGAAATTAAATTATTTTCATCTTTTATTTTATGTTTTAGAGGAATATATACTGCCTGACCTGGCTCAGTTGATAGAGCTATACCTACTAATTCAGCTTCCATTGTATCCAAAGAAGTGGTTTCTGTATCGATCGAAACTATTCCCTTAACAATAATCTCATTAACAAATGATAAGAACTCATTTTCTTCCGTTAATAATTTATATTTGGTTGTAAGGGATTTATTAGAATTCTGATTAATTGATTCATTTTGCAAAACTACATAAGAACTATTGTTTTCTGATAAATTATCTTTATTTGGAAGCCTTGATAATAAGCTATTAAAACCTTGAATAGATAAAAATTTTTCTAACTTCTCAAGATCTATATTTTTTCTGTAATATTTTTTAAAATCATCTATTTCAGAAACATCTTTATCCAGAGAAACTAATTTCATACTTAAACGGGCCATATCAATATTATTTAAAATACTTTCTCTTCTTTTAGGCTGTTTTATTTGTGATGCATTTTTTAATAAGGATTCTAAATCGCCATATTCATTAATTTATTCTGCAGCAGTTTTAACTCCTATTCCTGGTACTCCTGGAATATTATCACTACTGTCTCCAGCTAGCGCTTGAACATCCCTAACTCTATTAGGCATTACACCAAACTTTTCACCTACTTCTTTCTCCCCTATAACAGACATCTTCATAGGGTCATACATATAGACATTAGTCTGAATTAATTGCATTAAATCTTTGTCAGACGACACAATCTGAACTTTCCAATCTTCTTTTTTAGCTTTTGTAGCGTAAGTTGCTATGATATCGTCTGCTTCAAAACCAGGTTTTTCTACATAGGAAAGATTAAAGGCCTCTGTGGCATCTCTTATTATAGAGAATTGTGGTTTTAAGTCATCAGGTGGTTCTCCTCTATTGGCCTTATACTCGGGATAAATATCATTTCTAAAAGACTTAAACGGAGTATCAAATATTACTAATAGAACATCAGATTTAGTATCCGTTATCAATCTCCATAACATATTACAATAACCTAAAACAGCATTTATCGGCATCCCATCTGAACGCGATAATGGAGGCAATGCGTAGTATGCTCTGAAAATAAATGCAGAACCATCAACTAATGTTAATAAGCCTTCATCATTATCTTTAATGGTCTTTGTCATCTAAACTACCTTATTTTATATTCAGATAAATGTTCGTAATTAATACTAATTATAATATTAATTATTATTAACTTGCCAATCCATATAAAATATTGCAATCAGCAAAAGATGTTTTATGTAAATAAAATTCCTTTTAAATTTTCTATGGTTTATTTTTCTATATTCTTGGTAATAGGAATAAACGCTCCGTTTTGGCCTTTATGGCTTTCTTCAAAAGGATTTGATTCACGATATATAGCCCTAATAATTTCTCTTTCCGTATTATTAAAAATCATTTCTAACCCTTTCTTTGCAGGATTAGGAGACAAATATGGTAATAGAAAAATTCCAATGCTATACCTATCATTCATTGCTAGTATAATCTTGTTTAGTTTGAGTTTTATAAATTCCTTAGTTTTACTCGGTTGTCTTTCAATAATTGCTTGGGTATTTTTTGCCCCCTTAATGCCGCTAACTGAAAGCTTAACTACCACAGCTATAAATAAATATAATTTTGATTATGGAAGAACAAGACTTTGGGGTTCTGTTAGTTTCATATTAATGGCTCTGCTAGGTGGAATTTTAGTAGATACATATGGATTGATAACTGTTCCATACGTTATGTCTATCGGAACGCTGATAGTTTTTATATCTATTTATTTTACACCTACTGTTCATTCCCCTCCTTCTCGTCATAAAATTAAGATTCTAACCCTTCTAAGAAATCGAAGTTTTTTACCTTTTTTATTAGTATGTGGAACAATTCAAGCCAGTCATGGCCTTTATTATGGATTTGCTACAATACACTGGAATAATATTGGAATATCTAAGACAGTGATAGGAGCATTGTGGGCAGAAGGAGTGCTATTTGAAATATTATTATTAGCTTATTTTTATAAAATAAAAACTTATTTTTCTTCCAAAAGTTTGCTTATTTTTGCAGGGTTAATAGGAGCAATCAGATGGTCACTAACTGCATATACAACAGAACCCTTAATTTTATCTCTAATACAAAGTTTGCATGCAATAACTTTTGGGTTAACGCATATCTCAGCTATATTCTTCATATCGGAAGTAATGCCCATTAGAGGACAAGCAAAATCTCAGGCACTTTATTCAGCCATTTCAATGGGGGTATTTATGTCAATAGCTATAGCAATATCGGGAGACCTATATGAGTCTTACCAAGAAAAAGCTTTTATTTTCTCTGCCTTGCTTTCTCTTCTAGGTGCTATATTAACTATATATATAAAAAGGACTAATTAGGCTTTCCAAATAATTTTCCACAATAGGGGCAACTGACTGAACCTTTTTTTGAATTTATAATTAGATAAATTCTGGGATGACCTAAATCTCCTTCTCCTCCATTACACGAAATTTTTCTCTGAAAGCTTTTAAGATTAATGTTTTTTTTATTTTTCATTGATAGGCTCTTAATTTTATTAATTGACTAATTTAATGAAAATGTTACCGATACTTATTACAAATACTAAATGAAAATAAAAGTTTTAAATTAAAAAATTTACTATGAATATTGATGATAAAAATACAGCAATAAAAATACATAAATTAAGAAAAGTTTATAAAAATAGAAAGTCTGACTCTTTTGAAGCTTTAAAAGGGATAGATTTAAATATTCCTAAAAAATCCATATACGGTTTATTGGGGCCTAATGGTGCTGGAAAGTCTACACTTATAAATATCATAGCAGGTCTAGTAATAAAAACTGAAGGAGAAGTAATAGTATGGGGCAATAATTTAGATGATAATTACAGAAATGCCAAGCTTGCTATTGGCGTAGTTCCCCAGGAACTAGTTATAGACCCATTCTTTACTCCCAGAGAGACGCTAAAATATCAAAGTGGTTACTACGGCGTTTCAAATCCTGAAAGCATAATTGAAGAAATTCTAAAAAGTGTTGGATTAAAAGACAAAGCTGATGCCTATTCCAGAACCTTATCCGGCGGAATGAGAAGAAGATTAATGATTGCTAAAGCTATGGTGCATAGGCCTCCTATACTGATTTTAGATGAACCTACAGCAGGTGTTGATGTAGAATTAAGACAATTACTCTGGAAAGAAATAAAAAAATTAAATTCTGCAGGAGTCACCATTATTCTCACTACTCACTATCTGCAAGAGGCTGAAGCAATGTGTGATAGATTAGCTATCATTAATAAGGGAAAGGTGGTTGCCGAGGGTATTACTGCTGATATGATTTCTAAACTTGATAAAAAAGAATTAATAATTCTACTTGATAAGAATAAACTAAAAAATATTAGCGTAAAAAACGTTGATATATCTTTTTTAAGTTCTAATAAAATAAAAATTTCGTTTAAACCCAGCCAGATAGACGAGGGAAATATTATTGAGAAAATTCAGGAAAGTGGTACAAAGATAAAAAGTATTATTTCCAGAGAACCAGATTTAGAAGAATTATTTTTGGAATTAACAAAAAAAACTGACATTTGAAAAATTATATTAACTAATTTAACCCTAATTATATCCAGCGTTTTATTTAATGCTATAGCACAAATTTTTCTAAAAGCTGGGATGACTTCTTTGCCCCCACTTAATGCAAGCGTATCAACATTTAAAACAGCTCAATACATTATCTTTAACCCCTCTAATATTTTAGGTTTTATTTGCTATGGCATATCTATAGTTATCTGGTTATGGGTACTATCTAAAGTTGAAGTAAGTTTTGCATACCCATTTCAAGCACTAGGATACATATTAGTCACTATATTGGCATGGATGATTTTTAATGAACAAATAAACATATTAAGAATTATGGCACTTATATTTATTTCTATAGGTCTAATTATACTAGCCATGTCTGCTAGGACTTAAATAGTATGTCTCGATGGGTCATAATTGGTGGCGCTGGATTAACTGGGATAAACTTAACTAAAAAATTAATTAAAAATATAAATATCAGTCCCTCTGATATTGTTATAACGGATCTTAAAGAAACACTAAAAAACATAGAATTACCGGTAATACTACATCCATGTGATATTAGTAAAAATATTTTTCCAAAATTTAAAAGTAATGACATAGTTATTCACTTAGCAGCACGCCAATATCATTATAATGTACCATTCAACAATCGCCTCAAATGGTTTGAGGAAGTAAATGTAAAAGGAACAGAGAATCTATTAAATGAAGTTATAAATAAAAAAATTAAAGGATTAATTTTTTTTTCTACTGATATGGTATACGGAAATCCTCAAACACTGCCTATTAAAAGCAATCATCCAAAATTACCTTTAGGCCCATACGGAAAAAGCAAGTTGAAAGCTGAAAAACTTTGTAATAATGCCCAAAAAAATGGTCTACCGCTTACTATTTTAAGACCCAGATTAATAATGGGTCCAGGAAGATTTGGTATAATGAAAAAATTATTTAACACTATATCATTAAATAGACCCTTACCACTTATTGGCCGAGGAAATAATTACTATCAGATGATTTCAGTTGACGATTGTAGTGATGCCATAATTTTATGTGCTGAGAATAACTTTCCATCCAAAAGTTTAAATTTAGGATCTAATCCAGAACTAAAAGTAAAAGATTTATTAAAATCTTTAATCAAAAATGTAAATTCCAAATCACCTATTATTTCATTGCCTGCTAACCTTTCTAAATTTGCTTTAAATTTTCTAGATATAATAGGATTCACTGTATTATATCCCGAACAATTTAAAATAGCTGATAAAAATTTTGTAGTAGATATTTCTGAAACTAGAACGGTAATTAATTGGCAGCCCAAATTTTCAGATATTGAGATGTTAACTGCTGCTTACAAATATTGGAAAACTTATCAATAAAATGTTTTTTTTAAAGGGTACATTTTTAATCTTATTGGTAGTTTTGTGTTACGGATTACCTCTGGCTAACTGGGCATCATTTATAGCTTTATCAACAGCATTATACGCTCTGGTGTTAGATAAAATAAATAATAGAAAAATATTATGGTATATTTCATTAATTATTATCGGTTCACTATTAATCACTCGTTATTCAATAAATAACTCTAAGATAGAGATAGGAGAACAAATATATTCTCCTGATGATCTGATTTTAAATAAAAGTCTTCCAGACCAGATAGAGAAAGAAGCAAGAAAAGATATTGATTTATTAAGACTTCCTTTTACCATAGCTCCAGCTAATAGTATTAAAACAATAAATCCTTGGGCTTTTTCAGCGGATTCTTTCTTTTCAAAACCTAAGATGAGTAGGACTGTAAATTTTTTAAATTTTAATAACAGGTATGATTTTCGTGTAGGTGTTTTAAATAACGCAAAATATAATTATTTTGGGCAAAACATGGGATCTTCAGGAGCATATTATCCATTATTATTCTATTTTAAAATTCCTAAATCATTTGAAAATGAACAGTTATGTTGGACAGGTAATATATTTATTCAAATAAATAATAAGTGGCAACGTTTGTATTCTGACAAAAAGAAATGTTTTGTGCTTAAAGATTATTTTGGACCTACTGAACACCAAATTGGAGTTTTTGGTTTTGATTTCAACAAAGATAAACCTTTAAGCATTTCGTTAAAAAATAATAAGCATTTATTACTTTTTCTATTATCTATATTTTCATCAATTGCAATTTTGCTTCTACTTACTAGATTGAATAGAAACGACTTAATTCTTTTAACTTTATCCATTACAGGCGTAATTATATTCTTATTAGACCAGCATATAAGGGGTGGTCATCCTGAAGCGTTTTCTGGATTCCCATATATGGGAAGAGGAAATGATGGATTAACGCATTATTCGTATGCAAGAGAGATGACAACGGCATTATCTAAAAATGATATTTTTGAATGGCTCAAAGGAAAAGAAAGTATTTTTTATTATATGCCAGGTATGAGATATATGTGGGGGTTATCTATGCCTATTTTTGGTGAAAGTTTTTTTGGACTTTTATCTTTAATATCACTAGCACCACTAGCAATTAAAAATATTTTATCAAATATAGCGACTAGAAACTGGCAAATAATATTATTACTTTGTTTTTTATGTATTCCTATATTTGAAGCGTTTGGTTTTTTTCACTTATACTTGATAAAGTATTCAATAGAAGGTTTTGGTGCAGGCCTGGCCATTGTTTTCTTAATCGGCTCTGTTTCTATTCTTTGGAAAAAATATAATTATAGATTCAGAAAATACGAATTAATTTTAGCTGGACTTTTCCTGTCAATTGCATTGGGTTTAAGGCCTAATTATGTCCCAGCTATAATTTTTATTTTTTTAGGATTTTCATTTTATTTCCTACTTATAGAAAAGAGAATAATTAACGCTTTAATGCTTGGTTTTGGTTTTTTACCCGTATTATTAATTCCTTTACATAATTACTATTTTGGGAAAAAATTAGTACTAATCACTAGTTCTGCTGATATTCAAAATAATATGAGAAATGGTCCTGATATTTGGATGGAATGTTTTCATTCATCTAAAATTGCGTGCAATCAAATTTTAGAACATATTAGTATCTGGATCTCCTACAAAGAACCTTGGTACATAGTAACATTCCTATTTTTATGGATAGTCGTTTTTAACAAAAAATTCTCCTACTTTGAAAAAATTTTTGCGACCTCAATGATAGCAGGTCATGCAGTATTTTTATTTTATGAGGGAGTAGCAAGATATAGCCACGGAATATGGATTATATCTTTTTTACTGTCCATTCCTATAATAAGTAAAATAATATGGCCAAAATTAAACAAAATATATCTAGTTTCTTTAACTTATATAAAACAGAAAGTGTAAATATTTATTTAGTATAAATTTTTAGGAAAACCAATGGATAAAATATTAAAATTTTTTAAAACAGAAAGTACGTATCATGAATAAAAAAAGCCATTTAAAATATGATGTATCAGACCTTATTAAAGATAGTTCATATATAAAAAATGATGAATGTAAAATTATTCAAAAACTATCTCTACCAGCATTCTACAATGAAAGATCATTGGGTGAATTAAAAAGAGGTGTTGTTATAGATGTAGAATCTACAGGTCTTGCTATTGGCTACGACGATATAATCCAAATTGCTTTGTTACCTTTTGAATATGAGGTTCCCTCAGGAAATATTATTAGAGTACTAAAAGAAGAAGCTTATGAAGGTTTGCGTGAGCCTAACATACCAATTACTGAAGAAGCATCATTAATAACAGGTATTACAAATGAGATGGTGAAAAATAAAAATATAGACGGGCAAGTTGTTACCGAAATTGTAAATAAGGCTGACATTATTATAGCACATAATGCTTTTTTTGATAGACCAATGGTAGAACAGCATTGGGATTGTTTTAAAAAAATACCTTGGTCTTGCACTTTTAGTTCAATCAACTGGCTAGAAGAAGGACTAAATTCTGCAAAATTGGAGTTACTTGGCATTAATTTTGGCTGGTATTATGATGGTCATACCGCACTTAATGATTGCCAGGCCTGTCTAGCTCTTTTATCAGAAACTCTTCCCAAAAGTAATCAAACAGTCCTATCTGCATGCAGAGAATATGCCATAAATAAAAGTTACTTAATAAGAGCTTTGGATGCTCCATATGATAAACGTCAACTGCTTAGAAGAAGAGGATATAAATGGAGACCTGCTGACCAACCTAATGGAAAGGTTTGGTGGAAAGAACTTCCATCATATAAAGAAGAAGCAGTTTGGCTTAATTCTAAAATTTACAAAACAAGAATTAATATTCCGATTACAAAGGTTACAGCTTTGGATAGATATTCAGATAGAATTTGGGAATTTGATTAAATAAATCTTTATAGATTATTTTTTTATTTAATATTTTTTAGAGTATATTAGTTTTGTGTCCTCGTAGTTCAACTGGATAGAACATATGCCTCCGGAGCATAAGGTTGTGGGTTCAAATCCTGCCGGGGACACCATAAAATTAGGGAGAAATCATGTTAAATGAAATTAATATGAAATATTTTAGCCTTGATAACATTAGAATTAGAGCTGCTGAGTATGGGAAAGGTCCTCCTGTAATAATGGTGCACGGCTGGCCAGAATCCTGGTATTCATGGAGACACCAGATAAAACCAATAGCTAATCTCGGATATAAAGTTTTGGCTATAGATGTAAGAGGTTATGGAGGAAGCTCAAAACCACTTGAAGTAAAAGAATATGATATGCTTTCTTTAGTTGGAGATATTATCGGGATCATTGATTCTGAAAATAAAGGTAAAGCTATTTTAATAGGGCACGACTGGGGAGCACCGATTTGTTGGAATGCTGCTGCCCTAAATCCAGAAAAAATTAAAGCGGTAGTAGGACTTAGTGTTCCTTATTCTCGAAGAGGAAAAATCTCTAATATAAAGTTATGGCACAAACTATATGAAGGCAGGTTTTTCTATCAGATTTATTTCCAAAATAAGGGTGTTGCCGAGAAAGAGTTGGAAAAAGATATTTCTACTTCGTTAAGAAAAATTTATTATTGGGCTTCAGCAGAGGGATATTATAACAAAGTAAAAAGTGATAACAATACAAATAGTGGATTACTTGATGGAATTCCTGATCCCAATCCATTTCCTAAATGGTTATCGGAAAAGGATCTGAAATATTTTATTTCTGAATTTAAAAATAGTGGATTTAGAGGTCCTTTAAATAGATATAGGAACCAAGAAAGAGATTGGAAATTGATTCCTGAGCTTTCTACCTTGGAAATAGAAGTCCCTAGTTTTTTTATAGGAGGTGGGAAAGATGGTGTTAGGCATTTTATTAAAGGGCATGATTTTTATGAAAATCCTGGAAAATATTGTAAAAAATTTTATGGAAAACTTATAATTGAAAAAGCTGGACACTGGGTTCAACAAGAAGCACCATTAGAAACTACAAACGCCATAATAGCTTTTTTAAAAAAATTGATTAAATAGGAAAATTTGTAATTAAAATTAATTAAATAATTTAAATGCTATCATAAAAATAAGGAGAAATTGTATGAACGAAAAAGAATTTAATGGAAAAATTGCCCTAATTACTGGAGCCTCCAGAGGTATTGGAAGAGCCATAGCGATTGAACTAGCAAAAAATGGTGCCAATATAGCAATAAATTATAACTCAAATACAAAAGCCGCAAAAGAAACACAAAGGCTCGTTAGCAAAACAGGAGTAAAGTCAGAAATAATTAAAGCGGACGTCTCTAAAGAAAAAAGCATCAAATTACTTATAAAACAAACTGAAAAAAAACTGGGCTCCATAGACCTGTTAATAACAAATGCTGGTATTGCTCTATTATCTAAAAACCCATTAGAGTTAAATTATAATACATGGAAGAAAACCATGGCCACAAATGTAGATGGCACATTACTGCCAATTAAAGAAGTTCTTCCTGGAATGATAAAAAGAAAATACGGAAGGATTGTTTGTCTTTCTTCAATAGCTGGTCTGGGCATGAGACCTCATATGATAACTTATGGCACCTCAAAAGCAGCTGTTATAGCTTTAGTGAGAAATCTAGCTGGAGCAGTGGCCCCTTATGTTAGAATAAATTCTGTAGCTCCCGGTTTAATTGAAACTGATATGATTGAATCTCTTGATAAAAAAACTAGAAAAACTATGGTTGAAACTACACCACTTAAAAGAATAGGAAAACCCCAAGATATTGCTAATTCCGTATGTTATTTACTATCTGATAGATCAGACTTTACAACAGGACAAACTATAGTGACTGATGGAGGTAGAGTTCCTCTTCCATAAATTAATTAAGGAAAAATAATGAGCAATTATCCAATAATAAAAAAGATAATTTTTAATAGATATAAGTTTCCAATAGAAAATATGAGACGCCATACTTTATCATGGATTTATGAACCAGGCTCCAAAGCTAGTTGTAATGTTGTGGCAATTAAAATTGACACTGATATAGGAATTTCTGGAGAGTATTTTAGTGTTGCCCCAGGTACTTATGAGCAAATGAGAGTAATAGCTCCTTTACTAATAGGAAAAAATGGGCTGGATAGAGAAAATTTTTATAATCAGGCAAAAGTAATATTAAGAAAACAAGATAAAATGGGAATAGGCCCGATGGATATTGCCTTATGGGATTTGGCTGGAAAATTCTTTGATACGCCAATTTTTAGACTACTAGGTGGAAATAGGACAAAGCTTCCTGCTTATGCATCAACTCTTCATGGGGACTATACAAAGGGTGGGTTAAATTCTCCTGAAGCCTATAAAGATTTTGCTGAACATTGTCTCAGTATAGGCTATAAAGCATTTAAAATTCACCCCTGGGCGCCCGCTGATATTCATCAAGAAGTAAAATTAGTAAACGAAGTGGGTAAACTTTCTGACAAAATGAATTTAATGATAGATCCGTGTTGTGTATACGAAACATATGCAGATGCACTGAAAGTAGGAAGAGCATGTGATGATAATAATTTCTTCTGGTATGAAGACCCCTTACAGGATGGAGGGGTTTCTTTTTATGCACATAAAAAATTAAGGCAATCTCTAAAAACTCCACTTTTACAAGGAGAACATTTACACCTAGTAGAGACTCATACTGATATGGCGATAGCCGAAGCCACTGACTTTTGGAGAGCAGATGCAGAATATGATGGAGGAATAACTGGAGTAATGAAAATTGCTCATGCGGCAGAAGGTTTTGGTATGGATTTAGAACTTCACATTCCAGGTCCTGCGCATAGACACTGCATGGCTTCTATAAGAAATTCAAACTATTATGAAATGGGATTAGTTCATCCAAAGACACTAAATCCACTAAATATTCCAATTTATAAAAACGATTATAGTGATGAGTTAGATTCTGTTGATATAAATGGTGAAATTACTGTTTCGGAAGACCCAGGTTTAGGAGTTATTTATGACTATGACTACGCTAAAAAATTTCTAATAGATACTTTAGTAATAGATTAACTTTTTTAAAGTACATAAAATAGAGAAAGAGTATTAAAATGCAAATACAAGAATTTAAAGAAAAAATTGCGTTGATAACTGGTGCTTCTAGAGGAATTGGTAGAGCTATTGCTGTTGAGCTTGCAAAAAAAGGTGCTCATATATCCATAAATTATAAGTCCAATTTAAAAGCGGCAAAAGAAACGCAAAAATTAGTTAATAAAATAGGGGTAACCTCAGCAATAATTCAAGCGGATATTTCTAAAGAGAAAAATGTGCAATCTTTAGTAAAACAAACAGAAAAGAAATTAGGCCCCATAGATCTATTAGTAACTAATGCCGGGATTTGGATTGACGCTAGTGCAAATTTTGGATCTGCACAATCTACAGAGCCTTTAACATTAGATTATGATATATGGAAGAAAACCATGGCCACAAATGTAGATGGCACATTACTGCCAATTAAAGAA